>JBDIAF010000036.1:0-9205 GCA_039812245.1 Agromyces sp.
CTCCCCTCCCCCGTCTCGGGCCGCGTCGTGCTGCTCGGAGACGCCGCGTCGTGCGGTTCGCCGCTGACCGGCATGGGCACGGCGACCGCGCTCATCGGCACCTACCTGCTGGCCGAGCACCTCGCTGCGGACACGGCCGACCCGAGCGGCGCGCTCGCCCGCTACGCCGCCGCCATCGGCCCGTTCGTCGAGCGCGGCAAGCGGATCCCGTTCGGCGGCATCGAGCGCATGGTGCCGGCGAGCCCGCTCGGTGCGACGGCGTCGCGCCTGCTGACGGGCGCGATGCTCTCGAGGGCGTTCCGGCCGATCATGCGCCGGATGTTCGCGGCCGCCGACGCCGAGCTCGAGCTGCCGGAGGTGCACTCGGAGGCTCCGGTGGCGTAGCCCGGGGACACGCCTGCAAGATTTTTCACGCCACGCAAAAGCTTGCTATCGTTGAATCGACCACTCCGTGCGGCCTCCTGCCGCCGTACCCCGAGCGCGCCATCGGCGCACGAACGAAGGCAGGCGTATGCGCTGGCACGACCTCCCCCACCACGACGGATCCGAGCTCTACTCCCCGCTTCCGGCGGGCGCATCGAGCAAGATCCGTCAGCCCCGGATCCGGGTGCCGCGGACCTTCGAGACCGTGTCGAGCGCTTGGCTCCGCGTGGTGATCGACGGGGAGCCGCAATTCCATCCGATGCGGCCGGTTGCCGCCCCGATCGACGGGGACGACGCGCAGTGGTGGGAGGGCGCGTTCACGGTCGCCAACCCGATGACGTCATACCGGTTCCTGTTGAACTCCGCCCGAGGCGGCGCGCTCTGGCTGAACGCCGAGGGGGTCGACGAGATCGAGCCGCTCGACGCGCTCGACTACCGCGCTACGGCGTTCCCCGCGCCGCCGGCCTGGGCCTCGGAGCAGATCATGTACCAGATCTTCCCCGATCGCTTCGCGCGTTCGGCGGCCGCCGACACCCGCACGGCTCCCGAGTGGGCCATCGCGGCAGCGTGGGAGGACGAGGTCGTGCACCGCGGCCCCGACACCTCCCGTCAGTTCTTCGGCGGCGACCTCGATGGCATCACCGAACGACTCGACCACCTCGAGGCGCTGGGAGTGACGCTCATCTACCTGACGCCGTTCTTCCCGGCCCAGTCGAACCACCGGTACGACGCGACCACCTTCGATCGGGTCGACCCGCTGCTCGGCGGCGACGAGGCGCTCATCCGTCTCGTCGACGCGGCGCACGCGCGAGGCATCCGGGTGATCGGAGATCTCACCACCAATCACACCGGGGACGCCCACGAGTGGTTCCGCCGCGCATACGGCGACCCGTCGGCCGCTGAGTCCGACTTCTACTACTGGACCGACGCAGCCCACACCGATTACCTGGCCTGGTACGGCGTGCCCAGCCTGCCCAAGCTCGACTGGAACTCGCGCGAACTGCGTCGTCGCTTCATCGAGGGCCCGCAGAGCATCGTCGCGAAGTGGCTGCTACCGCCGTACGGCCTCGACGGCTGGCGCATCGACGTCGCGAACATGACCGGCCGGCAGGGCGAGGACGACCTGAACGCACTCGTGCAGCGGACGGTGCGCAGAACGATGGACGAGGTCGCCCCGGGCAGCGTGCTGTTCGCCGAGTCGACGAACGACTCCAGCCGCGACTTCGACGGCTCGGGCTGGCACGCCCCCATGAGCTACTCGGCGTTCACTCGCCCGCTCTGGCACTGGCTGCGGCGACCTGAGACCGCCCCGCGTCATCACTACGGCATCCCCTACGACGAGACCCCGACGGCGTCGGCCGAGGCATTCGTGCGGGCCTTCCGGCGCTTCAGCGCCCCGATGCCGTGGCCCGTACGGTCGCTGGCGATGAACGCGATCGACACGCACGACACCCCCCGATTCGCCGATCGGGCCGACGCAGCGCACCAGCTCGTCGCGGCAGGGCTCTCCTTCACGCTCCCGGGCACGCCGGTCCTCTTCGCCGGCGACGAGTTCGGCCTGCGCGGCAGCGACGGCGAGGCCTCGCGCACCCCGCTGCCCTGGGGCTCCGACGCGGGGCTCGCCCCCGCGTATGCGCGCCTCTCGGCGGTGCGCGCCGGTTCGCCGGCACTGCGAACCGGAGGGATGCGCTGGCTGTACGCCGATGCCGACGCACTCGCGTTCGTTCGCGAGTGCGAGGGCGTGGCCGAACTGGTGGTGGCGTGCCGCTCGGCCGCCGAGCTCTCGCTGCCGACCGCCTCGCTCGCGGGCCGCTCCCTCGAAGCGTCCGCACCCGCGACACTTGCCTTCGGCGACCTGGCGATCGAACGCTCCCACGGCGTGCTGCGGTGGCGAGCGAGCGGGCCGGCACTCGGCGTGTGGTCGCTCGGCGCGGCGGCCTCCCCGTCCGTCGGAGCCGAAGCCGACGCGGCCGAGACCGAGGCAGGCGACGCGACCGGCGCTCGGCACCCCGTCGATCGCTCCCGTGCGCTCGAGTCCGCCGCCCGTGCGTGACGTCGAGCGCTTCGACGAGCTGAGCGATCGGCTCGCGTCCGGCTTCTCACGGGTCCCCGGCGGGCACGGCCTCGTCTTCGTCGGCTCGGCCGCCGCGCCGGAACGGCGCGATCGCTGGTCGGACCACGATTTTCTGGCCCTCGTGGACGCCGAGCGCGCGGGTGCGGCGCGGGCCCGCCTCGACTGGCTGCCCGACCCCGAGCGCATCGTGCTCATCGCTCGCGAGGGCGCGCTCGGCTTCTCGGTGCTCTACGACGACGCGCACCTGCTCGAGTTCGCCGTCGCCTCGGTCGACGAGCTCGCGGGTGCGCCCGTCGACGAGGCGCGCCTCGTCTTCGGCGACGTACGCGCGCGGAGGTTCGTCGAGGAGGGCCGCGAGCGGGTCGGTCGCATCGCGTCCGTCGATGCCGCCCACGAAGCCGGGCTGATCTTCGTCAAGCTGCTCGTCGGCTACGGCCGCGCCCGACGCGGCGAACGGATCGTGGGCGGCCAGTTCGTCCGCGGCTGGGCCGTCGGCCACCTGCTCCGAGCCGTCCGTCGGCGGATCGAGCCGGCCGCGGCGGTTCGAGCGGATCCACTCGAACCGGCTCGCCGCTTCGACGCCGCCTACCCCGAAATCGCGGCACGGCTCGACGCGGCGCTCGACCATCCTGTGGAGCGAGCGGCCCGCGGTGTCGCCGCACTCGCCCGCGAGGTGCTCGAGCCCGGGTGGTCCGATTTCCCGAGTGGAGCCGCCGACGTCGTCGAGGCCGTGCTCGCCGAAGACTGAGGCCCGGTGCTCAGCCCTCGCTCGGTGCCGGGCCGGTCGACTCGCGCACCACGAGTTCGGGCTGGAAGAGGTACTCGGTCCGCGACGCGGCGATGCCGTTCATCTCGCCGACGAACGCGTCGGCGATCGCGATGCCCATAGTCGGGACGGGCTGACGGATCGTTGTGAGCGGCGGCCAGCAGCTGCGCGCAAGGATCGAGTCGTCGAAGCCGACCACCGAGAGGTCGCCGGGAACCTCGAGCCCCTGCCGTCGGGCTTCGGCGAGCACGCCGACGGCCATGAGGTCGCTCGCGCAGATGATCGCGGTGCAGCCCTGGGCGATGAGCGCGCGGGCTGCACTCGCGCCACCGTCGTCGGACAGGAGTCCGTGGACGACCGGTGCAGGGACCGATGCGCCGAGGGGCTCGCGCATCGCCGCACGGAAACCCTCGGTCGCGCGCCGCGTCGCGACCCACGACTCGGGCCCGCTTGCGAACCCGATGCGCCGGTGGCCCATGGCAGTCAGGTGCCGCACGGCGATGGAGATGGCGGCGAGATCGTCGATCGAGAAGAAGGGAGCGTCGACCCCCTCGCGGTACCCGTTCACGAACCCCACCGGCAGCCCGAGCTCGCGCAGAGCCCGGTACCGCTCGGTGGACTCGGCGGTGTCGGCGTGCCGGCCCGCGACGAAGAGGATGCCGGAGACCCCGGCCTCGACGAACATGTCGATGATCTCGTCCTCATGCAGCCCGCCCTCGCTCTGCGTGCCGATCAAGGGGGTGAAGCCGCGACGGGCGAAGTTGGGCGCGAGCGCCTGCGCGAAGGCGGGGAAGATCGGGTTGCCGAGCTCCGGCAGCAGCACGCCGACCGGGCGCGCGGTTCGGCTCCGCAACCGCGACGGCCGCTCGTAACCGAGCACGTCGAGCGCTGTCAGGACCGCCCGGCGCTTCGCGGGCGCGACGCCGGGCTTGTCGTTGAGCACACGGCTGACGGTCGCCTCGCTGACCCCCGCATGCGCCGCGATGTCCGCGAGAGTCGCACCCATGGCGGCAAGGCTAGCACCGCGGGTTCGCGCGGCTACTTCACCGCTCCGGCAGTCAGCCCACCGACGATGTACTTCTGCAGCAGGAAGAACAGCACGACGATCGGCAGCGCCGCGAGCACGGCCCCGGCCGCGAAGACGGGCCAGTTCGCCGAGGTCTCCTGCGAGACGAACTGGTAGAGGCCGACCGCCAGGGTTTGCTTGGTCGGGTCGGTCAGCAGCACGCTCGCCACCACGAACTCGCTCGCGGTTCCGATGAACGACAGCAGCCCCACGACGGCGAGGATCGGCGCCGACAGTCGCAGGATTATCGTGAAGAAGATGCGGGCGTGCCCCGCGCCGTCGAGCTTCGCGGCCTCGTCGATCGAGGACGGCACCGTGTTGAAGAAGCCGTACATGAGATAGGTGTTCACTCCCAGCGCGCCGCCGAGGTAGACGAGGATCAGGCCGAGCTGCGAGTCGAGCCCGATCGCCGGGAAGACATCGCCGATCGCGGTCATGAGCAGGAAGATCGCGACGACCCCGAGCAGCTGTGGGAAGAGCTGCACCAGGAGGATGGTGGTGAGGCCGAACCGCCGGCCGCTGAACCGCATGCGTGAGAAGGCGTACGCGGCGAGCGCGCCGAGGAACACCGTTCCGAGCGCGGCCGCGGATCCGATCAGGAGAGTGTTGCCGAACCAGGCCGCGTACGGCTGGGTCGGGCTGGTGAAGAGTGCGACGTAGTTGCCGAGGTCGATCGAGGCGAAGAGCCCGTTCGACCCCACGAGGCTCCCGTTCGGGTTCAGCGACGCCGACACGATGTAGAGGATCGGGAACACGGCGATCACACTCGTGACGACCGCAACGACGTACTTGCCGACGAGGCCCAACCGCCCCCGCCGGCGCTGGGACGGCCCGACATGGCCGATGCGCCGACCGCCGCCGGGATTGACGGCCGGGGAGTGCGTCGTGTCGAGCTCGAACGGGTCCGCGGTGATGGGTTCCATCAGTTCAGCTCCTCGAGGGCCTTGGTGCGACGGAAGCCGACGATCGAGATCGCGGCGACCAGCAGGAAGATGATGATCGAGAAGGCGCTCGCCAGCCCGTAGTCACGGCCGCTCGTCTCGCCGAACGCGACCTTGTAGACGAGCGTGATCAGGATGTCCGTGGCCCCGACGTTCATGTCGGTCGAGATGTCCTGCGGGCCGCCCTCGGTGAGCATGTAGATCACATTGAAGTTGTTGAAGTTGAACGCGAAGGCCGCGATCATGAGCGGCGCCATGGTGACCATGAGGAGCGGCAGCTTGACGCGCCGGAACACGGTCCACGCCCCGGCTCCGTCGACGCGCGCGGCCTCGACGTACTCCTCCGGGATGGACTGCAGCGCCCCGGTGGCGACGAGGAACATGTACGGGTAGCCGAGCCAGAGGTTCACTATCAGGATGCTCACCTTGGCCAGCACCGGATCGGTCAGCCAGGGGATGTCGGCCCCGCCCAGCAGCACCTGGTTGATGAAGCCGAACTGCGAGTTCAGCATCCCGCTCCAGATGAGCGCCGACAGGAAGGCCGGGAACGCGTACGGGAGGATCACGAGCACCCGGAAGGTCCGGCGGAATCGCAGCCTGGGGTCGTTGAGCAGGAGCGCGAGGAACACGCCGACGGCGAAGGTGGCCGCGACGGTGAATCCGGCGAATACGAAGGTCCAGACGATCACCTGCAGGAGCGGTCCGCGAATCGACTCCTCGGTGAAGGCCGCCACGAAGTTGGCGAAGCCGACGTCGATCTTCCAGCCGGGCATCAGCTCGACGCCCTCCTCTGACACGAACGCACCGGTGCCTTCGTCGCGATAGACCGTCCCGGTCTCGACGTCGACGAAGGTGTCGGTGGCCTCGTCGTAGTGCATGGAGGCCGAGTAGACGTATGCCTTCGCGCCGTCGGGGGTGCGCAGCGCCCCGTCGTCGAGGTCCTCCGAGAGGGGAACGCTCATCGCCGCGATCTGCGACTGCTGCTCGAGCATCTGCGAGAAGTCCAGCGTCTCGTATCCGTCGAGCCCGACCGCGCGTCCGTCCTCGAACTCGGCGCCGTCCGCCGGCTCGAGCGCCCGACCTTCACTGCCGACCATGGCGATGCCGTCCTCCTCCGTCACGAGGAAGGACAGTTCGCCGAAGCGCTCGAGCACGACCATGTCGTACGACGGGGAGTCGGGCACCCGCGAGAGCGACTTCTCGATCAGCACCGAGATCGCGTCGTCTTTGTCGCCCATGTGCCCGTCGCCGTAGTTGGTGAACGCGATGTAGCCGCTGTAGACGACGACGTAGAGCTGGAAGAGCACGAGGAAGGCGGTGCCGGGTACGAGGTATTTCGCGGGCAGCATCCCCCGGCGCAGGTAGACCCAGTTGATCGCGGCTGCGGCCAGGAGGACGACCGCGACGACCAGCCACTGCTCGTCGAGTGCGAGCACGAACGCCGCATAGAGCACGAGTGCGTCGAGCACGCCGAGGCAGGCGATCTTGACGAGCATCGCGGCCGGAGTGCGTCGCGGGCGGGGCGGGGCGGGGCGGGGTTCGGGCGCGGGCGCGGGCGGCGCCTCAGAGGTGGTGGCGGTCATGGTGCTCCATCGGCGGCGGTGACGTGGTCGGACTCGGGTGGTGCTGCGGGTCGGGACGAAGGGCGGTGTCCCGACCCGCAGCGGTCATTCCGCGATGTCGGCGGCGATGCGGTCCGCCATCGTCTGCCAGGCGGTTGCCGGGTCGCCCGCGGTGTTGTTCACCAGGGCGGCCTCGGTCGCCCCCCAGTAATTCCAGACGGCACCCATCTCGGGGATGGCCGGCATCGGCACGCCCGTGAGGCCGATCTCGCCGTACGCGCCGACGTCGGGGTTCTCCGCGGAGGCGATCTCGAAGGCCGAGGTCAGCGCCGGAGGACGTCCGCCGGCTTCATAGAGGGCGAGCTGCACCTCCTCGCTGCCGAGGTAGTTCACGACGAATTCGTTCGCGGCGAGCGCGTTCTCGCTCTTCGCGCTGACGAAGAAGCCCTGCACGCCGACGAACGGCGTCGGCGCCTCGGGCCCGGCCTGCGGGATCGGGTCGATGGCGTAGTCGATGCCCGCCTCTTCGAACGCCGGGAGGTTCCACGATCCCGAGAGCATGTACGGCGACTTCCCGGCGGCGAACTCGTCGCGCGCGATCTCGTTGGTGATGTTCGTGTTGAGCACGCCCTCCTGACCCCACTCGACGAGCTTCTGCGCGAAGACATCGCCGCCGGGGCTGCCGATGAGCAGGTCTTCGGGGTTGTAGCTGCCGTCGGGGTTGGTGCCGAACAGCGGCGCACCGTACGAGGTCTGCAGGGGGTAGAGGTGATACGGGTCGGACTCCAGGCCCGAGGGGACGAGCACGGGGTACTGCGCCGCGCCGCTGGCCACAACGGCCTGTCCAGCGGCGACGAGGTCGTCCCAGCTCGCCGGAGTCGACGGCGCGAGAGCGGTGTTGCGGACGAGGGCGATGTTCTCGATCGAGACGGGCAGCCCGTAGGTCGTCCCCTCGTAGCTCATCGCGCGGATCGCGACATCGGAGTAGTCAGCCGCGCTGTCGCCCAGCTCCAGCGGAGCGACCACGCCGTTCTGGACGAAGAGCCCGAGCCAGTCGTGCCCGCCGACGATGACGTCGGGGCCCTTGCCGGTCGGCACCTGCTTGACGAAGTCCTCCTTCATCACATCGCCGTACTCTTTCTGCACGAGCTTCACCGTGATGCCCTTGTCCTCCTCGAACTGGGCCGCGATGTCCTTCAGCTCCTCCGCCCGGTTCGGGTCGACCCAGACCGTGAGCGTCTGCGAGCCGCCTCCCGAGTCGGACGATCCGCCGCTCGAGCATCCGGTCAATGCCGCGGTCGTGACGAGACCGCCGACGACCAGCGCCGTGGCGGCGCGGTACTTCACCCTCATTGGTGCTGCCTTTCCGTGTGATCAACAGGCCGCAACATCGCAAGCGCTTCCAGTATCGATGGGAATCGGCGCGCGCCGGTGCGGTGAACAGCATGTTGTCAGACTCTTACTCATCTTGCAAATATTTTCATGCCTCGGCGACGGAGGGCGGCCGTCAGAGACGCCGCTGCGCGAAGTCGACGAGTTCGGCGAGCTCCATCACCCGGCAGGACGCCGCGCCGATCGACAGCTGGCGCGAGCCGCCGGCGTCGTCGAACGCCGCCCCGATGCTCGCGAACCGGTCGTCGTCGACGACCGGTTCCAGCCAGTCGATCCAGCGACGCCGGCCGTCGACCAGGACCGGTGCGCCGTTTCGGATGCGCGGCCGGTCGGGACCGGCCGACCGGGTCTCCGCCAGGTGCAGCGCTGTACACGATTCGTAGCCCACCCCGAGCAGCAGCACCTTGGCCCCGATGGCATGGAGCACGGCGAGGGGCGAGCCCTCGCCGAATGGATCATCGTACGCATGCTCTGCCACGATGCGCGCCGCGTGCAGGCCTTCCGCGGCGAACGATCGGTGCGGATGGGCGCTGCGGAGGACACCGGGCTGGGTGCGGAACAGCTCGGCTACCCGCCCCATCGTCCGGGTCGGAGTGAGCGCGGCGTCGAAGGCCGGCAGGGTTCGGCGCACCAGGTCCCGCGCGGCGGGGCCGAACGCGGGGTCGCGGAGGAAGTCGGGATCGCACAACTGCCAGCTCTGCGCCGGCATGACGATGGTGCCCATCGGTGCGACGGCGAGCCGCAGGGCTTCGACGACGGCCTGCTCGCCCCCGACGACGGTGCCGAACGATGACAGCGAGCAGTGCACGAGGATCGCGTCGCCCGACTCGATCCCCAGCGCCTGGAACCCCCGAGCGAGGTCGTCGACGCCGATGATGGAGCTCTCAATGCTCGTGGCACACTCTGCAAGATCTTTCATGCAGTGAGTGTTTCCCACGCTGCGCATCGAACGCAAGCTCGGGACATCTCTCGAGCTCGAAA
>JBDIAF010000037.1:0-9152 GCA_039812245.1 Agromyces sp.
CGAGGGGGCCCGCGCCGAGCTCGGCGCCGAGCACGCGGCCGAGGTGCCGCGGCGTGTAGCCGAGCCGGGCCGCGAGGCCGGGCACGCCCTCGCGCTCGACGACCCCGTCGGCGATCAGCCGCATGGCTCGCGCCGCGAGGTCGTCGCGCAGGTTCCACTCGGGAGACCCCGGCACGGCGTCGGGCAGGCACCGCTTGCAGGCCCGCAGCCCCGCCTCGTGCGCGGCCGCGGCCGTCAGGTAGAAGCTGACGTTCGACGGACGCGGGGCGACCGCCGGGCAGCTCGGCCGGCAGTAGATGCCCGTCGAGTGCACGCCGGTGATGAACTGGCCGTCGAAGCGCGTGTCGCGCGCCCGCATCGCGCGGTACCGCTCGGCGAAGACCGGATCGTCGAGCGCGGCGAGGTCGCGGGCGGCCGCCGAGGTCGCGGTGCGGGTGGTGGTCATGCTCCAAGCCTGCCACGCGAACCGGGGCTCGACTCGCGGAAATCGGACACGGCCGCGAGAACTAGGCTGGTCGCATGACGAACGACGTCGTCCACCGGCTCGTCGCGGCGCTCGGGGCATCCGTCGTGCTCGACCCCGCCGCACTCGACGCCACGCGGGAGGACCGCTCGGGCCATCGCAGCGCCTGGGCGCCGCTCGCGCTCGTGCGCGCGCGCTCGGTCGACGAGGTGCAGGCGGTCATGCGCATCGCGAGCGCGAGCGCGACCCCCGTCGTGCCCCGCGGAGCGGGAACCGGGCTCGCCGGCGGCGCGATCGCGAGTGCCGGCAGCATCGTGCTCGAGCTGTCGGCGATGAACCGCGTGCTCGAGATCGACGAGGCCGACGAGCTCGCCGTCGTCGAGGCCGGGGTGCTGAACGGCGAGCTCAACGCCGCTCTGGCCCCGCACGGGCTCTGGTACGCGCCCGATCCGGCGAGCCGCGCCATCTCGTCGATCGGCGGCAACATCGCGACGAACGCCGGCGGCCTGCTCTGCGCGAAGTACGGCGTCACCCGCGAGGCCGTGCTCGGGCTCGCCGTGGTGCTCGCCGACGGCCGCCTGCTGCGCACGGGCCGTCGCACCGTCAAGGGCGTGACGGGCTACGACCTCACGGCGCTGCTCACCGGCTCCGAGGGCACGCTCGGCGTCATCGTCGAGGCGACCCTGCGGGTGCGTCCGATCGCGCCGGGCGAGGTCGTCACGGTCGCTGCGGCCTTCCCCGACGTCGAGCGCGCGGCCGCCGCGTGCGCCGCCGTGACGGCTGCGCGGCTGCGCCCCGCGATGCTCGAGCTCATGGACGCCGGAGCGATCGCCCGGATCGCCGACCACCTCGGCGCCGAGGCGCTCGCGGGCACCCCGCTCGACGGGCTCGCCCCGGGCGAGGCCTTCGTCATCGCCCAGGGCGACGACGTCGGGGCGGCCGAGCTCGCCGACCGCATCGCCGAGGTGTTCGCCCGCGAGGGCGGGCGCACCGTGCGCAGCGCGGATGCCTCCGAGGGGGAGCGCCTGCTCGCGATCCGCCGGGCGATGCACCCGGCGATGGCCTCGCGCGGCGAAGTGCTCATCGAGGACGTCGCGGTGCCCCGCTCGCGGCTCGCGGAGATGTTCCGCGCGATCGACGCGATCGGCAGGCGGCACGGCCTCGAGATCCCGACCATCGCGCACGCCGGCGACGGCAACCTGCACCCCAACTTCGTCTACGAGGGCGGCGAGGTGCCCGCGCACGTGTGGCTCGCCGCCGATGAGATGTTCCGCACGGCGGTGGCGCTCGGCGGCACGCTCACGGGCGAGCACGGCGTCGGCATCCTGAAGCGGCGCTGGCTCGCCGCAGAGCTCGGCGACGACGCGTTCGAACTGCAGCGCGGCATCAAGGCGCTCTTCGACCCGGCGGGCATCCTGAACCCGGGCGTGATGTTCCCCGAGGCGTCCGGCGCTCGCTAGGCTGCCGCGGTGAGCTTCGACCCGCCCGCCCAGCCGCCCGTCTACCTGCCGCCCGCCGCGACCCCGCCGCGGCGATCGTCGGGCGGGTTCGTCTTCGCCGTCGTCGGCATCGCGCTCGCCGCACTGCTCGGCCTGCTGGTGCTCGGCTACCTCGCCCTCGCGCTCGGCGCCTCGACGCTCGTCGTGGGCACCCTGCTCGCCCTCATCCCGCTCGCGATCGTGCTGCTCGCCGTGCGCTGGATCGACCGCTGGGAGCCCGAGCCGCGCTGGGCGCTGTGGTTCGCGTTCCTGTGGGGTGCGGCGGTGTCGGTCGCGGTCGCCCTCGTCGTCGACCTCGGCATCCAGCTCGCCGCAGCGGTCGCGACGCCGGGCGGGGCGGCCGACGAGGTCGCGCAGGCGGTCGTGCAGGCGCCGATCGTCGAGGAGACGGCGAAGGGCGTCGGCGTGCTGCTCGTCTACCTCTTCTCGCGCTCGCACTTCGACGGGCCGGTCGACGGCCTCGTCTACGCGGCCACCGTGGCCGCCGGGTTCGCGTTCACCGAGAACATCCTGTACTTCGGCGTCTCGCTCGCCGAGGGCGGGGCCGGCGAGCTCGGCGCGACCTTCGTCGTGCGCGGCCTGTTCTCTCCCTTCGCGCACGTGCTGTTCACCGCCTGCACGGGGCTCGCCCTCGGCATCGCGGCCGCCCGCGGCGGGGGAGCGTGGCGCACGGCCTGGTGCTTCGCCGCCGGCCTCGCGCTCGCCATCGCGCTGCACGCGCTGTGGAACGGCTCGCTCGCCTTCGCCGACGCGCTGGCCATGTACGTGACCGTGCAGGTGCCGATCTTCGTCGGGGCGATCCTGCTGACCGTGTTCCTGCGGCGCCAGGAGGTGCAGGTCACGCGCCGTCGCCTCGCCGAGTACGCCGCGGCCGGCTGGTTCGACGCGGGCGAGGTGGCCGGGCTCTCGACCGGTGCCGGACGGCGCGCCGCGCTCGCGTGGGCGAAGGCGCAGCGTCCGCCGCGCACCGCGGCCGTGCGCAGCTTCATCGTGCACGCCACGAAGCTCGCCTTCACGCGCAACGTGATCGCCACCGGTCGGGCCGACGTGCGACGCCTCGCCGACGAGCAGGCGCTGCTCGAGCAGATCGTCGCCGACCGCCGCGCGATCATGGGGTGAACCCGCCACGCGATCCCCGCACCCCGGCGGCGATGCGGGGCTATGCTGGCCTGAATCCTGTTCGACGGCGATCGGAGACGGCATGCCCGGCCACCCGATTCCGGCGTCCGAGCCCGCCGCATCGCTTCGCGAGCGCCTGCTCGGCGTCCAGCAGCAGGCGATCGACACCGGCACGGTGCCGCTCAGCCTGCGGCCGGTCGTGCGCGCCTCGTGGGAGCGGGCGATCCGCGGGGCGATCGATCCCGACCGGGCCCTGCCCCGACTCGAACTCGACGAGCAGGAGTTCCGCGACTACCGGGACGGGCACGCGCTCGCGCAGGTGATGCCGGTGGTGCGGCGGCTGCTCGTGAACGGGGCCGACGACGCTGGCCTCATCGTCGCCGTCGGCGACGAGCACGGGCGGCTCCTCTGGGTCGAGGGCGACCCCGCGCTCCGGCACCGCGCCGAGGAGATGCTCTTCGTGCCCGGCGCCGACTGGTCCGAGCCCGTGATCGGCACGAGCGCACCCGGCACCGCGCTGCAGCTCGGGCGAGCGGTGCAGATCCGCGGGGCCGAGCACTTCAACCGCATCGTGCATCCGTGGAGCTGCACCGCGGCGCCGGTGCACGATCCCGAGACCGGGGCGCTGCTCGGGGTCATCGACATCACGGGCACCGACCACGCGGTCGCGCCGCACACCCTCTCGCTGGTCTCCGCCACCGTCGCGGCGGTCGAGGCGGAGCTGCGGATCGCGAGCCTCGAGTCGACGGTCAGGGCCACCCTGCGCCGCTCGCGCCTCTCATCGGCCGCCCCCGCCCGGCGTCCCGCGACCGCCGTCACCCGGCTCACCGTGCTCGGCCAGGGGCGGCCCCGGCTCGGCGACCTGGAGCTCAGCCCGCGGCACGCCGAGATCCTCGCCCTGCTCGCCTGGCACTCCTCGGGCCTCGGCGCCGAGCGCCTCGCGGCCCTCGTGTACGAGGCCGACGCGTCGCCCGTCACGCTCCGCGCCGAACTCGTGCGCCTGCGCCGCGTGCTCGAGGCGGCCGGGGAGCCGGCGCTCGAGTCGCGGCCCTACCGCCTCGGCCGGCCGCTCGAGCTGGACGCGGCGGTCGTCGCCCGTGCCCTGACGCAGGGCGCCCTGCGGCGTGCGGAGGAACGCTACGCCGGGCCCGTCCTCCCGGCCTCGACCGCGCCCGGCATCGTCGAGCTGCGCGAGGAGCTCGCCGGCCGGGTGAGGGAATCGATGCTCTCCGACGCCTCGCCCGAGATGCTCGCCCGCTACGCCGAGCGCGAGGAGTGCCGGTACGACGTCGAGGTCTGGCGGGCGCTGCTGGCCGTGCTGAGCCCGCGCTCGCCGCGCCGGGCTTCGGTCGTCGCGCATCTCGAGCGCATCGAGACCGCGCTGCGGTAGGCGCCTTCCCGCCAGGGCCGGCCGTCGTCCTTCCGAGGCTCGCGGCGTCGAATCCCGCCCGGCGCGGGGCATCCGGGCGGTGCAACGCGATTGCAACCCCCGGGCAACCGGGCGGCAACGGTGCCGCGCGTAACGTCGGCCGCGCCCGCAGACGGGCACCAGACAACGACGTCGAGGAGACACGATGACCGTGTACGCCGCACCCGGCACCCCCGGGGCACTGATCGAGTTCAAGCCGCGATACGAGCACTTCATCGGCGGTGAGTGGGTCAAGCCCGCCGGGGGCGCCTACTTCGAGAACATCTCGCCCGTGAACGGCAAGCCCTTCACCGAGGTCGCCCGCGGCACCGCGGCCGACATCGACGCGGCACTGGACGCCGCGCACCGCGCCGCGCCGGCCTGGGGGCGCACGAGTGCCGCACACCGGGCCGGCATCCTCAACGCGATCGCCGACCGCATCGACCAGAACCGCGAGCTGCTCGCGGTCGCAGAGACGTGGGACAACGGCAAGTCGATCCGCGAGCCGTTGAACGCCGACCTCCCGCTCGCGAGCGACCACTTCCGCTACTTCGCGAGCCTCATCCGCGCGCAGGAGGGCAGCTTCACGCAACTCGACGAGGACACGGTGGCCTACCACTTCCACGAGCCCCTCGGCGTGGTCGGCCAGATCATCCCGTGGAACTTCCCGCTGCTCATGGCGACGTGGAAGCTCGCGCCCGCGCTCGCCGCGGGCAACGCGGTCGTGCTCAAGCCCGCCGAGCAGACGCCGACGTCGATCCTCGTGCTCGTCGAGCTGATCGCCGACCTGCTGCCCGCGGGCGTGCTCAACGTGGTGAACGGCTTCGGCGTCGAGGCGGGCAAGCCGCTCGCGTCGTCGAACCGCATCCGGAAGATCGCCTTCACCGGTGAGACCACGACGGGTCGGCTCATCCTGCAGTACGCCTCGAACAACATCATCCCGTCGACCGTCGAGCTCGGGGGCAAGAGCCCGAACATCGTGTTCGAGTCCGTGGCGGACCGCCGCGACTCGTTCTACGACAAGGCGCTCGAGGGGTTCAGCCTCTTCGCGTTCAACCAGGGCGAGGTGTGCACCTGCCCGAGCCGCTCGCTCATCCAGCGCTCGATCTACGACACCTTCCTCGACGACGCGATCGAGCGCACGAAGCAGGCGCGTCAGGGCAATCCGCTCGACACCGAGACCCAGGTGGGCGCACAGGCGTCGAACGACCAGCTCGAGAAGATCCTGAGCTACATCGACATCGGCAAGCAGGAGGGCGCGAAGCTGCTCCTGGGCGGCGAGCGGGTCGACCTCGGCGGCGATCTGAGCGACGGCTACTACGTGGCCCCCACGATCTTCGAGGGCCAGAATCGCATGCGACTGTTCCAGGAGGAGATCTTCGGCCCCGTCGTCGCGGTGACGAGCTTCACCGACTACGACGATGCCATCGCCATCGCGAACGACACGCTCTACGGCCTCGGCGCCGGCGTCTGGAGCCGCAACGGCAACGAGGCCTACCGGGCCGGCCGCGACATCCAGGCGGGCCGGGTCTGGGTGAACAACTACCACGCCTATCCGGCGGGCGCGGCCTTCGGCGGCTACAAGTCCTCCGGCATCGGCCGCGAGAACAACCGGCTCGCGCTCGACCACTACCAGCAGACGAAGAACCTGCTCGTCAGCTACAGCGAGAACCCGCTCGGGTTCTTCTGAGCGGACACCGCGATGGCGCTGGATCGCTTCGCCGACGGCATCGTCGGGTCGATCACGCTGGCGGGGGAGTCGTCGCCGCGGGTGCAGCTGGCACCCGTGGCGGCGGCCCTGCTCGAACGGCTCTGGTCGGCGCACGGGCCCCTCATGTTCCACCAGTCGGGCGGCTGCTGCGACGGCAGCTCGCCCATGTGCTACCCCGCCGGCGAGTTCCTCACGAGCGACGCCGACGTGCTGCTCGGCGAGTTCGACCTCGGACCGGATCCGGCCGGAGGCCACCGCGTCGTGCCGTTCTGGATGTCCGCCGAGCAGTTCGCCTACTGGCGGCACACCCACCTGACCGTCGACGTCGTCGCCGGCCGCGGCAGCGGCTTCTCGGTGGAGGCGCCCGAGGGGGTGCGCTTCCTCATCCGCTCCCGGCTCATGTGAGCCGGGCTCCGACCACCGCGGGGCGGCACCCGCCGCCCCTCGTCGTGCGCCTGCGCATCGCGGGCGCACGAAGAAACTCGCCGCCCCGCGGTGTGGCACTGCCGACAGCTCTCCGGGGCGACGAGCTCTTAGGGTTCCAGCGTGCATGGTGTTCGCTGTCCGCGCAAGAGGCGCGTGGACACCCGTCCGCGATTGCCTCTCGGCGAGGCATCCGTTTTGATGGAACGCATGACCGACACCAACAGCAAGCCCGAGATCGACGCCCCCGAGGGCCCGGCCCCCGTCGAGCTCGTCATCGAGGACATCGTCGTGGGCGACGGCGCCGAGGCGCAGCCCGGCTCGACCGTCGACGTGCACTACCTCGGCGTCGAATACGACTCGGGTGAGGAGTTCGACTCCTCGTGGAGCCGCAACCAGTCCATCAACTTCCCCCTGCAGGCGCTCATCGCGGGCTGGCAGGAGGGCATCCCCGGCATGAAGGTCGGCGGCCGCCGCAAGCTCATCGTCCCGCCGCAGAAGGCGTACGGCCCCGCGGGCGGCGGCCACCGCCTCTCGGGCCAGACCCTGATCTTCGTGATCGACCTGCTCGGCGTCAGCTGAGCGCGCTGCTCGACGACACGCCGGCGGCCGGCGGGGGAGACCCCGCCGGCCGCCGCCGTTCCCGGCGGCCGGCGCGAGGTACGATTCGGGCTGTGCTGCCCCCGTTCGCGCCCTACCTCGTGCTCTCGCTCGTGCACCTCGTGCTGCTCTCGACCGGTCCGGCGTGGGCGATCACGCTGAGCAAGGCGACCCTCATGCCCGCGCTCATCGCGGCGGTGCTGATCGCGGCGCCCCGTCCGCGCGGCGCAGCGGCCTGGCTCGTCGTCGCCGGGCTCGCGTTCTCGTGGGGCGGCGACGTCGCCCTGTCGTTCCCGGGCGACGCCTGGTTCACGATCGGCCTCGCCTCGTTCCTCGCCGCGCACCTCGTCTACCTCGCCCTCTTCCTCCGGCTCGCTCGCGCCCGCCGTGCGCGCCGTGCGCCGGGCGGCGGGCGGGTGCCTCGCCGGGTCGTGCCGGTGTGGGCCCTCGTCGTCTATCCGGTCTGGTATCTCGGGTTCCTCGCGCTGCTCGGCCCGCACACGGGGCCCCTGCTCGTGCCGGTGGCCGCGTACGGGCTGGCGCTCGGCGCCATGGCCGCGCTCGCCGCCGGCAACGGCTCGCTGATCGCCGCGGGCGGCGCGCTCTTCGTCGTGTCGGACTCGGTGCTCGGCATGGGGCGGTTCCTGCCGGGCTACGACTTCGCGCTGCACGACGAGGCCGTGATGGTGAGCTACCTCGCGGCCCAGGGGCTCATCGCGCTCGGGGTGGTCGTGGCGCTTCGCGTTGCGGCTCCGCCGTCTCTCGCACCCGGTCGACCAGCCGCCGCCACGGCCCGGTGACCTGACGCTCGGCGAGCTCGACCTCGTGCGGGGGGCACGCGATGCGGTAGACGTAGCGATCGGGCTCGGGCACGGCTCCGCGGGCCTCTCGCCAGGGCAGCTCGTCGAGCAGCAGCACCCACGCCTCGGCGTCGGGCTGCTCGTCGACGCGCACCCGCCAGGTGACCCGCAGGCCGGCGAGGCCGCCGCTGCGCTGCACGATGACGTCCATCGCGCCAGATGCTACTCCTCGGCGACGGCGGGCTCGACCCCGACCTCGCGCCAGCCCTCGCGCACCGCGGCGAGCTCGGGCGACCCGGCGCCGAAGCGCGCCTCGGCCTGTCGCAGCGTCTCGGCGGCGAACGAGGCGAACGTCGCGTCGCGGCCGAGGCGACCCGAGGTCAGCACGTCGTACCAGATGCGGCCGACGTGCTCCCACGCGAAGCCCCCGAGGCGGCGGGCGGCGAGGGCGAAGGCGCGGTTGGGGATGCCCGAGTTGAGGTGCACGCCGCCGTTGTCATCGCTCGTCTCGATGTAGTCGCGCATGTGCGCCGGCTGCGGGTCGCGGCCCAGCACGTCGTCGTCGTAGGCGGTGCCGGGCTCGAGCATCGAGCGCAGGGCCCGCCCCTGCACCTCATCGGTGAAGATGCCCTCGCCGATGAGCCACGTGGCGGCCTCGGCGTCCTGGCCGAGGGCGTACTGCTCGACGAGCGCGCCGAACGCGTCGGAGACGTGCTCGTTGAGCGCCCCGGACTGGCCCTGGTAGCGCAGCCTCGCGGTGTGCTCGGTGACGCCGTGCGCGAGCTCGTGCCCGATGACGCTCAGCGAGTCGGTGAAGCCGCGGAACACCTCGCCGTCGCCGTCGCCGAACACCATGCGCTCGCCGTCCCAGAAGGCGTTGTCGTAGTGCTCGCCGAAGTGCACGGTCGCCTCGAGCGGCATGCCCGCCCCGTCGATCGAGTCGCGGCCGAAGACGCGGTCGAAGAGCCGGTGCGTGTCGCCGAGGCCGTCGTAGGCGTCGTCGACGGCGGCGTCGCCCGTCGCGCGCTCGCCCTCGCGCCGCACGAGCCTGCCGGGCAGCTTCTCGGCGCCCTCGGCGTCGGAGATGCGGCGGTCGGGGCGGGAGGCTGCGTCGGGCAGGACCCCGGGC
>JBDIAF010000038.1:0-9043 GCA_039812245.1 Agromyces sp.
CCGGCCGTCGGGGTCGAGCAGCAGGGCGCCGACGACGGCGCCGCCCTCGACCACGAGGTCGACCAGCATCGTGCCCTCGTGCAGGGCCACCGCCCGTCGGCGCACCGTCGTGACGAGCGCCGCCTCGATCGCCGCGCCGGTCGCGTCGCCGCCGGCGTGCACGATGCGGGCGCGCGAGTGGGCCGCCTCGAGCCCCCGTGCGAGGCCGGAGTCGTCGCGGTCGAAGCCGACGCCGAAGCGGATGAGGTCGCGGACGCGCGCCGGACCCTCCTCGCAGAGCACGCGCACGGCCTCGGCGTCGCACAGCCCCGCGCCCGCCGCGATCGTGTCGGCGAAGTGCCGCTCGGCCGAGTCGTCGACGAAGAGCGCCGCAGCGACGCCGCCCTGCGCGTAGCGCGTGCTGCCCTCGACGAGACGCGTCTTGGTGACGAGCTCGACCTCGAGGCCGGCCTCGGCGGCGCGCACCGCGGTCCAGAGCCCGGCGATGCCGCCCCCGACGACGAGCACGCGCGTCATCTCAGGCCCCGACGGGTTCGACGGGCGCGACGGACCCGCCGCTCACCGGCGCGCCGCTCGGCAGGGCGGCGAGCATGCGCTCGAGCGCGAGTCGCGCGGGGCCGGCCACCTCGTCGGGCACGGTGATGCGGTTCACCACGCGGCCCGCCACGAGCTCCTCGAGCACCCACGCCAGGTAGCCCGGGTGGATGCGGTACATCGTCGAGCACGGGCAGACGACGGGGTCGAGGCAGAAGATCTCGTGCTCCGGGTGCTCCGCAGCGAGGCGCTGCACGAGGTTGATCTCGGTGCCGATCGCGAACGTCGATCCGGCGGGAGCCGCCGCGATCGCCTTCACGATGAAGTCGGTCGAGCCCGCCGCATCGGCCGCATCGACGACCGGCATCGGGCACTCGGGGTGCACGATCACGCGCACGCCCGGGTGCTCGGCGCGGGCCTTGTCGATCTGCTCGACCGTGAAGCGCTTGTGCACCGAGCAGAAGCCGTGCCAGAGGATCACCCGGGCGTCGCCGAGCTCGTCGGCGGTGCTGCCCCCGAGGGGCTTGCGCGGGTTCCACATCGGCATCCGCTCGAGCGGGACGCCCATGGCCTTCGCCGTGTTGCGGCCGAGGTGCTGGTCGGGGAAGAACAGCACCCGCACCCCGCGCTCGAAGGCCTGCTCGAGCACCGTGCGCGCGTTCGACGAGGTGCACACGATGCCGCCGTGTCGGCCGACGAACCCCTTGAGCGCGGCGCTCGAGTTCATGTAGGTGACGGGGACCACCGGCACCCGGCCCTCGGCGTCCACCGCGTCGAGGTCGCCGTAGACCTCGGCCAGCTGCTCCCAGCACTCCTCGACGCTGGAGAGGTCGGCCATGTCGGCCATGGAGCAGCCCGCGGCGAGGTTCGGCAGGATCACGGCCTGCTCGGGGCGCGAGAGCAGGTCGGCGGTCTCGGCCATGAAGTGCACGCCGCAGAAGACGATCGCCTCGGCGTCGGGCCGGGTGAGCGCCGCGTTCGCGAGCTGGAACGAGTCGCCCACGAAGTCGGCGTGCTGGACGACCTCGTCGCGCTGGTAGAAGTGGCCCAGCACGACCACGCGATCGCCCAGTGCCGCCTTCGCGGCGCGGATGCGCTCGTGCAGCTCCTCGTCGCTCGCGCGACGGTACTCGTCGGGAAGTGCGCCCTGGCGGGGCGAGCCGGTGGGGATCACGTCGCCCATCGAGGCCCCGGGGCCGTAGCCCGCCGGCCCCTGGTCGAAGGCCCACGGGCCGGCCGCGAGCTCGGGGGCGCAGGTCGAGCCCTGCGCGGCGCCGGTCTGGATGAGCCGGATGCTGCGGTCGACGCTCGCGGCGGCGCGGACGCGCTCGCCGGCTTCGACGAGGTCGAGGGAGGTGGTGCTCATGAGGCGGTCCTCTCGGAGTCGCGGAACGCGGGATCGGTGGACAGGGTGCGCGTCAGCGACCCGGCAGCGGCCGGCGCGTAGCGGTACAGCTTGGGGGGTCGGTGCGGCGTGCCCGCCCGATGCTCGCCGGTCTCGACGAGGCCGCCGGAGGCGAGCATGGTGCGCCGGAAGTTCGCGGGGTCGAGCGACCGCTGCAGCACGGCCTCGTAGACCTCGCGCAGTTCGGCGAGCGTGAAGGTCTCGCCGAGGAAGGCGTGCGCGATCTCGGAGTACTCCACCTTCGTGCGCAGTCGCCACAGCGCGTACTCGACGATCGCGTTGTGGTCGAAGGCGAGGGCGGGCAGCGTGTCGGCGGGAACCCATCGCACGTTCGGTCCGGCGACCGCGCGGGCGGCCTCGTCGCTCTTCACGAGCGCCCAGTAGACCACCGAGACGACGCGCTCGCCGGGGGAGCGGTCGACGCCGCCGAAGGTGTAGAGCTGCTCGAGGTAGCTGGGCGCGAGGCCGGTCGTCGAGTGCAGGGTGCGGGCCGCCGCCGCCTCGAGCTCCTCGCTCGCCGGCAGCCAGCCGCCGGGCAGCGCCCAGCGGCCGAGCTGCGGCTCGCGGGTGCGCCGCACGAGCGGCGTCCACAGCACGGGCCGACCGGCGGAGTGGTCGGGGCGCAGGGTGAAGATCACGGTGGAGACGGCGAGGCGCGGTGCGGCGTCGGGTGCGAACGACATGCGGCCTCCGATCCTCGCGACACTTCGAGTCAAACTGACTCGAAGGTGATCGGAGGTCAGCTTACAGTCATTCTGACCCGAAGACGAATCCGGATGCCTCGCGCGCCGACCGCGGCCCGCCCGTGGCCCGCCCGCGGCCTGCGGCCGCCGTACGGTAGGATCGGCCGTACAACCGCATACCGGGCCATCGACGCGTCGCGGGAGAGCCGGGCACTCAGTGCAGCCGGCACCGAAGGAGCAAGCCTCCCCGCCAATCTCTCAGGTCACACACCGCGATGACGAGGCCGCTCTGAAAAGTGCCCGCCGCATTCCGCGTCGGGCCGCCCACGGTGAAAGCGCCGATCCGCGCGAAACTCTCAGGCTCATGACAGAGGGGGAGTTCTCACGCGGCATCCGCCGCGCGTCTCGACGATCGAGGAGAACTCGTGACCGTTCCCGGCACCCCAGCAGTGTCCCCCGAGCCCGGCAGCACGACCGAAGAGCGGTTCAGCCCGCTCGACGCGGTGCATCGCGCCGCCGGCGCCTCGTTCACCGACTTCGCCGGCTGGCAGATGCCGGTGCGCTACTCGAGCGACCTCGCCGAGCACCACGCGGTGCGCCAGCACGCGGGACTCTTCGACCTCTCGCACATGGGCGAGATCACCCTCATCGGCCCGGGCTCGGCCGCGGCGCTCGACCACGCGCTCGCCGGCAAGCTCTCGGCCATCGCGATCGGCCAGGCGAAGTACTCCCTGCTGCTCGCCGAGGACGGCGGCATCATCGACGACCTCGTCGTCTACCGCACCGGGGAAGACCGCTACATGGTGGTGGCCAACGCCTCGAACCGCGAGGTCGTCGCCGCCGAGCTCGTCGCGCGCGCCGCGGGCTTCGACACCTTCGTCTCCGACGAGAGCGACGACATCGCGCTCGTCGCCCTGCAGGGTCCCGACGCGCTCGCCGTGCTGCTGGAGACCCCGGGCTTCGGCGTCGAGGGCCCGGGCAACGATGCCGAGGACTTCGACGTGCAGCTCACCGGGCTGAAGTACTACCGGGCGTTCCCGGCCACCTTCGAGGGCCAGCCCGTGCTGATCGCCCGCACCGGCTACACGGGCGAGGACGGCTTCGAGCTCTACCTCGCGCCCGAGCGGGCGGCAGCGCTGTGGGCCGCCCTCTCGGAGACGGGCGGCCCGCGGGTCGTGCCGTGCGGGCTCGCGAGTCGCGACACGCTGCGCCTCGAGGCGGGCATGCCGCTCTACGGGCACGAGCTCGGCCGCGGCATCCTGCCGGCGCAGGCCGGCCTCGGCCGGGTCGTCGCGCTGAGCAAGGAGGGCGACTTCATCGGCCGCGCCGCGATCGAGCGCGGTCCGGTCGAAGGCGCGCCCGTGCTGGTCGGCCTCACCGCGGAGGGCCGTCGCGCGCCGCGCGCCGAGTACGAGGTCTACGACGGCGAGGGCGAGGGCGCCACCCGGATCGGGGCGATCACGAGCGGCGCCCTGTCGCCGACCCTCGGCCACCCGGTCGCCATGGCGTTCGTCGCGCCCGAGGCATCCGAGCCCGGCACCGCCCTCTTCGTCGACGTGCGCGGCACCCGGATCCCGGCCACCGTCGTCGCGCTGCCGTTCTACAAGCGCGCGCAGTAGCCGCGCCCGTTCCGCCGACCCCGGCCCTCCAGGCCGCACCGATCACCCCACCATCGAGGAGCACATCATGACCGACGTCACCGCCCTGCAGTACACCGAAGAGCACGAGTGGGTGCTGGTCGACGGCGACACCGTCGTCATCGGCATCACCGACTACGCCGCCGAGAAGCTCGGCGACGTCGTCTACGTCGACCTGCCCGCAGCGGGCACCGCGCTCACCGCCGGCAGCGTCGTCGGCGAGATCGAGTCGACCAAGTCGGTGGGCGAGCTGTTCGCCCCCATCGACGGCGAGGTCGTCGAGGCGAACCAGGCCGTCATCGACTCGCCCGAGCTCGTGAACAGCGACCCCTTCGGCGAGGGCTGGCTGATCAAGGTCAAGGCCGGCGAGCTGCCGAAGCTCCTGAGCCACGACGAGTACCGCGCCCTGACCGGCGAGTAAGGAACCTCCCACCCGATGAGCACCTCCTCCACGTACGCCGTCGACGCCTTCGGGCGCCGCCACATCGGCACCACCCCCGCAGACCAGCAGCGCATGCTCGCCGAGCTCGGCTACGACTCGCTCGACGCCCTCATGGGCGCCGCCGTGCCCGAGTCGATCCGCATGGGCGAGGTGCTGAACTCGGCCATCCCCGCGGCGGCGACCGAGCGCGAGGCGCTCGCCGAGCTCGCCGCCCTCGCGAGCCAGAACACGGTGCGCACCTCGATGATCGGGCTCGGCTACTCGGGCACGATCACGCCGGCGGTGATCCAGCGGAACGTACTGGAGAACCCGAGCTGGTACACGGCCTACACCCCGTACCAGCCCGAGATCAGCCAGGGCCGGCTCGAGGCGCTCATCAACTTCCAGACGATGGTCGAGGACCTCACGGGGCTCGACATCGCCAACGCGTCGATGCTCGACGAGAGCACGGCCGTCGTCGAGGCGATGCTGCTCGCGCGTCGGGCCTCGAAGGCGAAGTCCGACCGCTTCGTCGTCGACGCCGACGCGCTGCCGCAGACCAAGGCGCTGCTCGCCACGCGAGCTGCGGTGCTCGGCATCGAGCTCGTCGAGGCGACCCTCGACGAGTCGACCGACGTCGCAGCCCTCGGCGAGCACTTCGGCCTCTTCGTGCAGTACCCGGGCGCCTCGGGCCGGGTGTGGAACCCGGCAGGCGTCATCGCCGCCTCGAAGGCGCAGGGCGCCCTCGCCGTGGTCGCCGCCGACCTGCTCGCGCTCGCCCTGCTGACGAGCCCCGGCGAGCTCGGCGCCGACGTCGCCGTGGGCACCTCGCAGCGCTTCGGCGTCCCGATGGGCTTCGGCGGCCCGCACGCGGGCTACATGGCCGTGCGCAAGGGCCTCGAGCGGCAGATGCCGGGTCGCCTGGTCGGCGTCTCGGTGGATGCCTCGGGCGCCCCCGCCTACCGACTGAGCCTGCAGGCGCGCGAGCAGCACATCCGCCGCGAGAAGGCCACCTCGAACATCTGCACGGCGCAGGTGCTGCTCGCCGTCATGGCCTCGATGTTCGCGGTCTACCACGGCCCGGGAGGCATCCGTCACATCGCCGTGTCGACCGCGCAGAAGGCGAAGGCGCTCGCCGACGTGCTCACCGGCTACGGCCTCACCCTCGTGAGCGAGGCGTACTTCGACACCATCGAGGTGCACGTGCCCGGCCTCGCGAAGAACGTCGTCGCCCGCGCGCGGGAGCTGGGCGTGCACCTCTGGGAGACCGACGAGGCCACCGTGCACGTCTCGGTCGACGAGACGACGACGGCGGAGGAGCTCGCGCTCGCGGCCCGCGCCTTCGGCCTGCCCGAGGAGACGACGGTCGCCGTCGAGGCATCCGCCCTGCCCTCGTCGCTGCCGGCCGGCCTCGCCCGCGGCTCTTCGTTCCTGACGCACCCGGTCTTCAACACGCACCAGTCCGAGACGCAGATGATGCGGTACCTGAAGACGCTGGCCGACCGCGACTACGCGCTCGATCGCGGCATGATCCCGCTGGGCTCCTGCACGATGAAGCTCAACGCGGCGACCGAGATGCAGGCCGTCACCTGGCCCGCCTTCGCGAACCTGCACCCCTTCGCGCCCGAGGCCGACGTCGTCGGCTCGCTCGGCCTCATCGAGCAGCTCGAGAGCTGGCTCGCCGAGGTCACCGGCTACGACACCGTCTCGCTGCAGCCCAACGCGGGCAGCCAGGGCGAGCTCGCGGGCCTGCTCGCGATCCGCGGCTACCACGACGCGAACGGCGAGCACGAGCGCGACATCTGCCTCATCCCCTCGAGTGCGCACGGCACGAACGCGGCCTCGGCGGTCCTCGCCGGCATGCGCGTCGTCGTCGTGGCGACCGACGAGCTCGGCAACGTCGACCTCGACGACCTGCGCGCGAAGATCGCGGAGCACGCCGCGAGCATCGCGGCCCTCATGATCACCTACCCATCGACCCACGGCGTGTACGAGCACGAGGTGAAGGAGATCACCCAGGCCGTGCACGACGCCGGCGGTCAGGTCTACGTCGACGGCGCGAACCTCAACGCCCTCCTCGGCTACTCGCGCTTCGGCGACTTCGGCGGCGACGTGTCGCACCTGAACCTGCACAAGACGTTCTGCATCCCGCACGGCGGCGGCGGCCCCGGCGTCGGCCCGACCGCCGCGAAGGCGCACCTCGCGCCGTACCTGCCGGGTCACCCGATGGCGCAGCGCGCCGACCACGCCGGCGGCTACGTGCACGGCGGCGGCCCCGTCTCGGCGGCGCCGTACGGCAGCCCGTCGATCCTGCCGATCTCGTGGGCGTACGTCCGCATGATGGGGGCCGAGGGCCTGAAGCAGGCCACGGCCTCGGCGGTGCTCGCGGCCAACTACGTCGCCGCGCGCCTGCGCGAGCACTTCCCGGTGCTGTACACCGGCGAGAACGGGCTCGTCGCGCACGAGTGCATCCTCGACCTGCGCCCGCTCACGGCCGAGACCGGCGTGACCGTCGACGACGTGGCCAAGCGCCTCATCGACTACGGCTTCCACGCGCCCACGATGTCGTTCCCGGTCGCGGGCACCCTCATGGTCGAGCCGACGGAGTCGGAGGACCTGGCGGAGCTCGAGCGCTTCATCGAGGCCATGACGGCGATCAAGGCCGAGGCCGACGCGGTCGCCCGCGGCGAGTGGCCCGCCGACGACAACCCGCTGCGGAACGCGCCGCACACGGCCGAGTCGGTCGTCGCGGGGGAGTGGACGCACCCCTACACCCGCGAGCAGGCGGTCTACCCCGTGCGCTCGCTGGTGCGCAACAAGTACTGGGCCCCGGTGCGCCGCATCGACCAGGCCTTCGGCGACCGCAACCTCGTCTGCGCCTGCCCGCCGGTGGAGGCGTTCGCGTAGCGCGCGTCCGCCGAGTCGTGGAGCGGTCGCGGCGGGTGCATCCGCGCCCGCCGCGGCCGCTCGCGCCTTCGGCGAGCGTGCGTCGGGCGCGTTCGAGCGCCCGCGGGTGCGCGTGCTCAGCCCGTGATGCCGCCCCAGACGGCGCGGGCGCCCGACGCGCCGATCAGCACGAGCAGCCAGCCGATGCCGATGCCGATGGCGACGGATGCCACGGCCAGGCCGATCCCGATCGCGCGTGCCGCGACCGGGGCGCTGCGACGCACCGCGGGCTCGCCCCACCGGTACCACGCCCACTGCGCGACCGCCGCGACGAACAACGCGATCGCCCAGCCGAGCAGCTGCTCGCCGAATGCCTGATGCGTCGCGATCGCAGGAATCGGACCCAGGCGTGCGGCGAGCGACTGCCCCGCTGCGACCGTCAGCGGCACCATCGCCAGCACGGCCAGCGCGCCGAGCACGGTCACGATGCCGAGCCTCCGGCGGGCGGCCGGCCAGACCGCGCCGAGTACGAGGGCGAGTACCGTCAGGGGCGTGAGCACGACCACCGCGTGCACGATGAGCGGATGCAGCGGCAGGCCGCCGATCTCGAGAAGATCCGGGGCGGCGCCCCGCGCGAGTGCGTCCATGCCCGGTGAACGGCGCAGGCGCGCGATCGGTTCATCGGCCTCGCGCCGCGGTCGGATGAACCGGATGCCCCGCGGTCTCGTTCCCCGCAGCAGGAGGTGACGGATGCCGCGCGAGGACGACGAGCGACTGGTCGCGCTGTACGACGCGCACGCGCCGTCGGTGTGGCGCTACGTGGTATCGCTCACCGGCGACGCCGCGGGTGCCGACGACATCGTGCAGGAGACGCTGCTGCGGGCTTGGCGGAGCCCGAAGATCCTCGCGCAGGAGCCGGCTTCGACGCGGTCGTGGATGTTCACGGTGGCGCGCAACCTCGTGATCGACGAGGCGCGCAGCGCGCGCCGGCGGCGTGAGATCGGCGTCGCCGAACCGCTCGACGCCGGCCGCGACGACGGCACCGACGCGCTCTTCGAGAGCCTCATCGTGGAGGAGGCGCTCGCCGGTCTCGACGTGGCGCACCGCGCGGTCATCGTGCACGCCTACTACGGGGGTGCGAGCATCGCCGAGGTCGCTCGCCGGCTCGGCATCCCGGCCGGAACCGTGAAGTCGCGCCTGCACTACGGGCTGCGCGCGCTGCGCCTCGCACTGCAGGAGAAGGGAGTGACGCGATGGCGCCCGATCTCGCGCTCGACGCCGGCGAGGACGCGGCCGACGTGCTCGGCGCGCTCGAGCCCGCCGAACGCCGGGAGTACGAGGCGCACCTCGAGCGCTGCGAGCGCTGCCGCGCGGCGGTCGCCGAGCTCGCGCCGATGCCGGGCCTGCTCTCTCGGCTGAGCGCCGACCGCGCGACGGCGCTGCTCGCCGGGCCCGCGGACCCCGAGGCCGGATCCGG
>JBDIAF010000039.1:0-8969 GCA_039812245.1 Agromyces sp.
CGTCGCAGCAGCCACTCGGGCGCGACGAGGCCCTCGAAGCCCGGAAGCAGGGTCGTCAAGACATCCCGGCGCAGCGTGTCTGCCGCGGCGGGCCGGTGCGCGGCGCTCATCCCTTGACGGCCCCGCTGACGAGGCCGGCCGTCATGCGGCCCTGCACGATGAGGAAGAAGACGATGACGGGGATCGCCATGAGCACCGAACCGGCCATGATGCCGGCCCAGTTCGTCGTGCCGTTGGCCACGAGGAAGGTGCGCAGCCACACGGGAAGCGTCATCATCTCGGGGCGGGCGTTCAGCACGAGCGCCATGATGAACTCGTTCCACGCCTGGATGAAGCCGAAGACGCCGGCGGCGACGAGGCCGGGCGCCAGCAGCGGGAAGGTGACCTTCCAGAAGGCGCCCGCCCTCGAGCAGCCGTCGATCATGGCGGCCTCCTCGAGTTCGGCGGGCACGCCGTTCACGAAGCCACGCAGCGTCCAGATCGTGAACGGCAGCACGGTCGCGACGTACACGATCGTGAGGCCCGCGATGGTGTTGAGCAGATGCCAGCCGTCGATCACCCGGAAGATCGAGACGATCATCGCCTCACCCGGGATCATCTGCACCACGAGGATCGTGATGATGAAGAGCTTGCGGCTCTTGAAGCGGAACCGCGACACGGCGACGGCCGCGAGGAACGCGAAGACGAGCGCGATGACCACGGTGAGGATCGTGACGACGAGCGAGTTCGTCAGGGCCGGGGTGAACGGGGTGCGCCCCTGGTCGGTGATGACGAACTCGTAGTTGCGCAGGGTGAAGTTGTCGGGCCAGAAGTGCACCTCGGAGCCGCGGATCTCGTTGTTCGGCTGGAGCGAGGTGTTCACCATCCAGTAGACGGGGAAGACGAACAGCACGAACAGGACGACCGAGATGGCGCTGTAGATCACCTGGGTGAGGCGGCGACGGCCGCGGCCGGTGCGCTTGGCGGAGCGCGAGAGGTCGGGCGCGGTGACCGCGCGGGTGTCGGGGGCGGTGGCGACGCTCACAGCTCCTCCTCCTTCAGCACCTGACGGATGTAGTAGATCGAGACGGCCATGAGCAGCACGGCGGTGACCACCGCGAGGGCGCCGCCGTGGCCGAAGTCGCCGCCGGCGATCGAGGTCTGGTAGATGTACGTGCCGAGCGTGTTGGTCAGCGCGGTGATGCCGCCGATGTCCTGCAGGGCGAAGATCTGCGTGAACACGCGCAGGTCCCAGATCACCTGCAGCATCGTGACGATCATGAAGATCGGCTTGACGTAGGGGAAGACGATGAGGCGGAAGCGCGAGAACGCCCCCGCGCCGTCGAGCTGCGCGGCCTCGATGACCTCGTCGGGCACCTGGGTGAGGCCCGCGTAGAGGGTGAAGGCAGCGAAGGGCACGGCACCCCAGACGACGATGATGCCGGCCACGAGGAAGAAGCTCAGCGGGTCGATGAGCCAGGAGTGCTGGTGGAACTCCTCGAGCCCGAACCAGTTGACGAGCACGTAGTTGACGACGCCGTAGGCGGTGTCGAACATCCAGCCCCACACGATCGTGGCGGTCAGTGCGGGCATCGCCCAGGCGAGCAGCATGCCCACCGTGAGCAGCATGCGGAAGCCTTTGTTCAGGCGGGTCAGCATGAGCGCGATGAGCGTGGAGAGGAGCATCGTGATCACGACGCACGCCGCGGCGAAGAGGATCGACCGGATCAGCACCCCGTAGAACACGGGGTCGGTGAAGATGTCGACGTAGTTCTCGAAGCCCACCCAGGCCGGCGGGGCGCCGAAGACCTGCGCTCGGCCGAACTCCTGGAACGAGGTGATGACGAGCTGCACGATCGGCCAGCCGGTGATCGCGGCGAGCACGATGATCGCGGGGGTGAGCAGCGTGTACGGGGTGAAGCCGCCGGCGCGACGCGAGCGGCGTCGGCTGCCGCGGGGCGGTCGCCCGCTCGGGGCCGTGAGTCGTTCGCCCTCGATGGCGCTCGGCGCGGCCGGGTCGAGGTCGCTGTCGACCGTGGTCATGGTGGTACTCCTGGGGATCGAGGGGACCCGGGGGCGGGGTTCGGGTCCCGCCCCCGGGGTGCGGACGGGCGCCGTGTGTGGTCGGCGCCCATCCGGCTTCAGGGGCGACGGTGCGGAGGATGGGGGGATCCGCACCGCCGTAGTCGGCGGGGAGCCGACTAGCTGTTGAGGATCGCCTCGATCTGCTCGTCGGCCTCTTCGGCCAGCGTCTTGACGTCGCCGCCCTGCGCGATGTTCACGAAGAGGTCCTCGAGGATGCGCGCAGCCTCGACGTCGGCCCACTTCGGCGAAGCCGGGGTGAGCTTGGCGTTGCCGGCGGCCAGCGCGGTCGCCTGGGCGACCTCGTCGGTGCCGAGCTTGTCGGCGAGCGAGAGCTTGGCCGGAACGAGGCCGTTCTCGGCGTAGATCGTCTGGAACTCGTCGGAGAGGATGATCTTCAGCGCGTCGGTGGCGAGCTCGGGGTGCGCCGACTTCGCCGAGACGCCGATGTTCGAGCCGCCGGCGAAGACCTGCGCCGCGCCGCCGTCCTTGCCCGGCAGGGCGTAGACGCCGAGGTTGGCCTCCTGGTCGGGGCAGCCCGGGGCCTCGGCGTCGGCCGGGGCGAGGATCGACCACTTCACCCAGCTCGGGGCCGACAGCTGCAGCGTGGTGCCGTCGCACCAGCCGACCTCGGGGCTGGTCTCGTTCGCGTCCTTCGGCGCGGTCGAGGCCGTGTTCATGGTCTGCTGCACCTGCTCGAGGCCCTTGAGCGACTCGGGCGAGCTGAGCTGCGCGTCCCACTCGTCGCCGTCGGGCACGGCGATCTCGCCGCCGTTCTCCCAGATGAAGGGCAGCGCGTTGCGCCAATCCTGACCGGGCCACCAGATGCCCGACTTGCCCGGGTTGGCCGCGGCGAGGGCCGCGCCGGTGGCGACGTACTCGTCGAGGGTGGTCGGCACGGTCTGGCCGGCCGCCTCCATCGCGTCCTTCTTGTAGAAGACGAGGCGCGAGCCCGAGTACAGCGGGGCCGCGTAGAACTTGCCGTCGTAGGTGCCGGCCTCGACGAAGCCGGGCAGCAGGTCGTCGCCGCCGAGGTCCTCGTACTGGTCGGTCAGGTCGAGGAACGCGCCGGCCGAGGTGAAGGCCGAGGCCTGGGTGTTGCCGACCTCGACGACGTCGGGGCTGTCGGAGCCGGAGAGGCTGGTGGTGAGGCGGTCGACGAGGCCGTCCCAGGCCTGCTCCTCGATGACGAGCTTGGAGCCCGGGTGCTCCTCTTCGAACGTCTTCACGAGGTAGTCGCGTGCCTCGTCGGGGGTGTCGGTGCCGACGAACCAGACGCGGATGGTCGCGTCCTCGTCGGAGCCGCCCGAGGAGCCGCCGGAGGCACAACCGGCGAGGGTGAGCGCAGCAGCGGCGCCGAGGGCCACGATGCCGAGTTTCCGCATTGCGTTGTTTCCTTTCATGGGGGTGAAGGAGCAGCAGGACGCTGATCTTCTTGGTGTCAGGGGCTCGTCTACGAGACCCCGAGTTCTCCGGACAGGACCATGACGGCCGCTCCGCGCAGGACGATGTCCTGCCCGTGCGCGGTCATCCGGAGCCTCAGATCGCGGGTCTGTTCCGCCATCGTCCGGGTCCGGAGCGTTTCGACGGCGGCCTCGATCAGAGGGCCGTCAAGCAGGTGGGTCGGGCCGCTGAGCACGATCTCGCGCAGATCGAGCGCACCGACCACGGGGGCGAGCACGATGCCGAGCCGGCGCCCGGCCTCGCCGAGCACCTCGGCACGGGCCGCGTCGTCGCCGGGGCGGTCGGATGCCTCGGCGGCCCGCCCGTCGGAGGCGCCGCCGCCCTCGGCGCCGATCGCGTCGAGCTGGGCGGTCAGGCGCGGCACCGAGAGCCAGGCCTCGAGGCATCCGTCCTTGCCGCACACGCACCGGGGGCCGCCGTCGGTGCCGACCACCACGTGGCCGATCTCGCCCGAGGCGAATCCGGCCCCGGTCACGAGCCGGCCGCCGACGATCAGCCCGGCGCCGACGCCGTGCCCGATCTTGACCAGCATGAGGTCGTCGACGTCGCCGGCGCCGTGCTCGGCGAGCACGGCCGCGTTGGCGTCGTTGGTGGCGTGCACCGGCAGCCCGAACCGTGCGGCGAGGCGAGCCTGCAGGGGCAGGTCGGTCCAGCCGAGGTTCGGGGCCGAGCAGACGCTGCCGAGCGGGTTGACGACACCGGGGGTGCCGACGCCGATGCCGAGCACCGGCGCCGTCGCGAGCCCGATGAGCCGGGCGCCCAGCTCGGCGACGAGTTCGAAGGCCCGCTCGCCCGTCGCACCGCCGAGGGGCAGTTCGGCCCGCTCGAGGATGGTGCCGCTGAGGTCGAGCACCGCGCCGCGGAGCACCTGGTGGCCCGAGACGTCGATGCCGACGATGCGGTAGGCGCCGCGGTCGACGTCGATGAGCGTGGCCGGCTTGCCGGGCCTCGCGTCCTCGCGCTGGCCGAGCTCGATGACGAGGCCCTCCTCCATCAGCTCGGCGACGAGGTCGGAGACGGTGACGCGGGTGAGGCCGGTCTCGCGGGCGATGTCGGCGCGGCTCTGCGGGCCGGTCGAGTAGAGGGTCTGCAGCACGAGCGAGCGGTTGTGCCGACGCGCGTGCTCGGGCAGCACCTTGCCGCTGGGGCGCAGCGCGCGGCTCCGGCTGGTGAGACCGCTCGGTGCGACGAAGCCCGACGCGCCGGCGGGGGCGCCCTGGCGCGAGCCGTCGGCCTGGCCGGCCGATCCTCGCAGTGCTTCCGTAGCAGTCACGTTAGTTAGTAAAGCTTACGAACAAACAAATGACAAGGGGCATTCCGGGATCCGTTCTCCTCGTTATCGACTCGTGACCGATCAGGCCCGAGAGCTCGTGCGCTCCGCCGCGACGGCCGCGGCGGGGCGTGGTTCGGCGCGATCGAGCCGGCCGCCGATGGCGCGCAGCGCGGCGAGGATCGCGATGAGGTCGACGACCTCCTGGAGCAGCGCACCGATGGTCGCCGGGATCACGCCGAAGGCCGCGACGAGCATGAGCCCCACGCTGACGGCGATGCCGAGCCAGATGCTCTGCAGGGCGATGCGCACGGTGTCGCGGCCGATCCTGGCCGCCCTCGCCACGCGCTCGATCGCGTCGACGAGCACGACCACGTCGGCCGACTCGCTCGCCGCCGTCGCCCCCTTCGCACCCATCGCGACGCCGACATCGGCCGCGGCGAGCACGGGGGCGTCGTTCACGCCGTCGCCGACCATCATGACGGGCCGCAGCGGCGCCGCCTGCACCTCGTGCACCTTGTCGGCCGGCAGGCACTCGGCGCGCACCCGCGTGATGCCGAGCTCGCCGGCGATGTGCCTGGCGGTCGCCTCGGCGTCGCCGGTGAGCATCATGGTCTGCTCGACGCCGAGCCGGCGCAGCTCCGCGAGGGTCGCCGCCGCGTCCGGCCGCAGCCGGTCTGCGGCGAGCACCGCGCCGGCGTAGCGCCCGTCGACGGCGACGTAGACGGCGAGCTGCCCGGCCGCGATCTCCGTACGTCGCGCCTCGGGCGCGTGCGAGGCGACGAAGGCGAACTTGCCGACGACCACCTCGCGCCCGTCGATCCGGGCGACGACGCCGTTCGTCGCGGTCTCCGTCGCGCGATCGGCCTCGCTGGGCTCGAGCCCCCGCTCGCGCGCGGCGTGCAGCATCGCCGCGGCGAGCACGTGCGAGGAGTACTGCTCGGCGCTCGCGACGAGGCGCAGCAGCTCGTCGGCGTCGAAGCCCGGCTCTGGGCGCAGCTCCGCGAGCTCGGGCTCCCCCGTCGTGAGCGTGCCGGTCTTGTCGAAGACGGCGGTCCTCACCCGGGCGAGCAGCTCGAGCACGCCGCCCGACTTCACGATGAGGCCGTTCCTCGCCGCGCGGCTCATTCCGCCGAGGAAGGCGACGGGTGCGGCGATGAGCAGCGGGCACGGCGTCGCGAGCACGAGCACCTCGGCGAAGCGCACCGGGTCGCCCGAGAGCCACCACGCGATCGCGCCGAGCGCGAGCGAGAACAGGGTGAACGGCACCGCGAAGCGGTCGGCGAGCCTCACGACCGGCGCCTTCGACTCGGATGCCCCGGCCACGAGCGCGACGATCTGCTGGTACTGGCTGTCGGCCGCGGTCGCGGTCGCCTGGACCTCGACCGCGGCGGGGCCGTTGACGGAGCCGCTCAGCACGGTCTCGCCTGTGCGCTTCTCGACGGGCACGCTCTCGCCCGTGATCTGCGACTCGTCGACCGTGGTCGCGGCGCTCCGCAGCACCGCGTCGACCGGCACGATCTCGGACGGGCGGATGAGCAGCACGTCGCCCGGGCGCACCTCGTCGGCCGGCACGTCGACGAAGGCGTCGCCCCGCTTCACGTGCGCGCGCTGCGGGGCCCGCGTGAGCAGCGAGTCGAGCTCGCGCTTGGCTCGCCGGTTCGCGTAGTCCTCGAGCGCCTCGCCACCGGTCAGCATGAGCACGACGACGACGGCCGCGAGGTACTCGCCGACGAGCACCGTCGCGACGATCGCCGTGATCGCCAGCACGTCGAGCCCCCAGTGGCCGCGCAGCATGTCGCGCACCATGCCGACGGCCTGCCAGGCCGCGATCCCGAGGGCATAGCCGCTGAAGAGCCAGGGCACCGCGGCGCCCGCGCCGACGGCCCAGAGCGCGAGGCCGGCGAGTCCCACGGCGAGCGTGAGGGTCACCGCCCAGTAGCGGCGGGCGGCGCGCAGCAGACGAGACATGCCCCCATCCTCCCCCGTGGCCGTTTCGAAGCGGCCCAGAACCGCGTGGTTCGCGCGGTTCTGGGCCCGGCGAGACGGCGAGAGGGGCGGATGCCCGAGGCATCCGCCCCTCTCGGAGCACCGCTGGCGCGGCCGCGGTTACGCGGCCAGGCGCGCCTTGAGGTTGGCGTCGATGGTGTTCAGGAACTCCTCCGTGGTCTGGTAGCCCTGCTCGGGGCCGACCAGCAGCGCGAGGTCCTTCGTCATCGCGCCCGACTCGACGGTCTTGATGACGACGTCCTCGAGGGTGGCCGCGAAGTCGATGAGCTCCTGGTTGCCGTCGAGCTTGCCGCGGTGCGCGAGGCCGCGCGTCCAGGCGTAGATCGAGGCGATCGGGTTCGTCGAGGTGGGCTTGCCCTGCTGGTGCTGGCGGTAGTGGCGCGTGACGGTGCCGTGCGCCGCCTCGGCCTCGACGACCTTCCCGTCGGGCGTGGCGAGCACGCTCGTCATGAGGCCGAGCGAGCCGAAGCCCTGCGCGACGGTGTCGGACTGCACGTCGCCGTCGTAGTTCTTGCACGCCCAGACGTAGCCGCCCTCCCACTTGAGCGAGGAGGCGACCATGTCGTCGATGAGGCGGTGCTCGTAGGTGAGGCCGGCGGCGTCGAACTGCTCCTTGAACTCGGTGTCGAACACCTCCTGGAACAGGTCCTTGAAGCGGCCGTCGTAGGCCTTCAGGATCGTGTTCTTCGTCGAGAGGTACACCGGGTAGTTGCGGGCGAGTCCGTAGTTCAGCGAGGCGCGCGCGAAGTCGCGGATCGACTCGTCGAGGTTGTACATCCCCATCGCGACGCCGGCGCCGGGGGCCTGGAAGACCTCGAACGACTGCGGCTCCGAGCCGTCCTTCGGGGTGAAGGTCATGGTGAGGGTGCCCTCGCCCTCGAAGCGGAAGTCGGTCGCGCGGTACTGGTCGCCGAAGGCGTGGCGGCCGACGACGATGGGCTTGTTCCAGCCCGGGACGAGCCGCGGGATGTTCGAGATGATGATCGGCTCGCGGAAGATGACGCCGCCGAGGATGTTGCGGATGGTGCCGTTCGGCGACTTCCACATCTTCTTCAGGCCGAACTCCTCGACGCGGGCCTCGTCGGGGGTGATCGTGGCGCACTTGACGCCGACGCCGTGCTTCTTGATGGCGTTCGCCGCGTCGACGGTGATCTGGTCGTCGGTCTCGTCGCGCTTCTGGATGGAGAGGTCGTAGTACTCGAGGTTCACGTCGAGGTACGGGTGGATGAGCTGGTCCTTGATGGCCTGCCAGATGATGCGCGTCATCTCGTCGCCGTCGAGCTCGACGACGGTGCCTTCAACCTTGATCTTCGACAAAGGGGTGTCTCCTTGAGTGCGGGCGGGAAGCGGCCCCTCGTGGGAGCCGGAAGCGGCGGGGCGTGAGCACGCCGTCGGTCAGTTTACCGCGTTCGCGAGATATCTCGACATCGAGAGATCTCGGTGCGGTCATCCACAATCGGGGATGGCCCGGATACCACCCCGGGCGGCGAGCCGTTAGCCTGTGTTCATGGGTGCGCTGAGACTTGAAGAACTATCCGCCTCGAACATCGTCGCGGCGAACTCGCTGTCGCTGAAGCCCGGGCAGGAGCAGTTCATCGCCCCCGTCACCTACGCCGCCGAGGCCTCGGTCGTGAACCCGGCCACCGCGTGGCAGCGGGTCGCCCTGCTCGACGAGCGGGTCGTCGGCTTCATCCACGGCAACTTCGATCCCGAGAACGCGCACGAGGAGTTCCGCGCCTGCATCTGGCGCATCAACGTCGACGCAGAGGTCCAGGGCCAGGGCGTCGGCCGCTTCCTCGCGACCGCCCTCGCCGAAGAGGCGAAGCAGCGCGGCTTCGACCGCATCACCGTGCTCTGGGAGCCGGGCGACGAGGGCCCCGAGGCGTTCTTCCACCGCGTCGGCTTCGTCGACATCGGCGAGACGGCCTACGGCGACGTCATCGGCGCACTCGCCCTCTGACGCCCCGATGACGAGCGCGGGCTCCGGCCCCGCAGCCGGCGACGACGTCTTCGGCACCTTCGTCGACGCGGTGCTCGCCGTCGTCGCCGACATCCCGCCGGGGTGCGTCGCGACCTACGGCGACGTCGCCGCACTGCTCGGCTCGCGCGGCGCCCGCGCGGTCGGGCGGGTGATGGCGCTGCACGGTTCGGATGCACCGTGGTG
>JBDIAF010000040.1:0-8905 GCA_039812245.1 Agromyces sp.
GGCGTCTACTCCGACGACGCGCTCATGCCCGAGGTGTTCGCGCTGCCGTACCTCGCGTACGATCCCTCGCTCGCCTTCGTCGTGACGACGGGGCACCGGGTCGTCGGCTACGTCCTCGGCGTCGCCGACACCCGCGACTTCGTCGACTGGTGGCGACGCGAGTGGGCGCCGGGCTTCGCCGCGAGGCATCCTCGACCAGGGCCCCCGACCGGGCACGAGCCGACCTTCGGCGAGTCGCAGCTGCTCGAGGCCGGCACGCACCCCGAGCGCATGCTCGTGGCCGAGCTCGACGACTACCCGGCCCACCTGCACATCGACCTGCTGCCCGAGGCCCAGGGGCAGGGGCTCGGCCGGCGACTCATCGACGTGCTGCGCGCCGCCCTGCGGGGCCGCGGAGTCGCCGGAGTCCACCTCGGCATCGACGCCGCCAACACCGGCGCGCGCGCGTTCTACGAACGGATCGGCTTCACCGAGCTGCCGTCGAGCACGGCCACGGCGCCGCTGTTCGGCATCTCCACGAGCTGACGGCGCCGCTTCGGCCCGATCAGCGCAGCTTCGGGCGGCGCTCGAACCAGTAGAGCAGCTCGGGGTCGCTCGCGTGCAGCTCGGCCATCGTCACGGGCTCATGGCGCACGACCTCGTCGACGCCGAGCACCGGCGCCACGAGGTCCATCGTCGCCTCGTCCCAGAAGCCGCCGCGCATCCGGAAGACGCAGTGGCCGCGGTGGTCGACGACGAACAGTTGCGAGCTCGTCTCATTGCTCGCGCCGCGGTACAGCTGCACGCGCAGCACGCCGGCGACGTCGCGGGCCGCGACCGTGCGGGTGCCGCCGAGGAAGCCGCGCTCGACGATGCCGGCCGCGCTGATCGAGGCCTGCGTGCGCCGGTACTGCAGGAAGGCGGCGGCGACCGCCGCGAGCATCAGCAGCGCGAGCACGCCGACGAGCACGAAGGGGGTGGTGCTGCCGGGCCGGTAGAGCAGCCACAGCATCACGCCGAGCAGCGGCAGCACGAGTGTCGCGAGCGGCAGGCCGATGCTCCAGCCGAGCGTGCGTCGAGGGCGGAGCGTGAGGACGGTCACCGCGTCGCCGTCGGCTTCCGATGTCTCCGGCCGGGCGGACGAGCCCCCAGGACCCCCGCTCCTCTCGCCCGCCCGTGCCGTCGACATAACCCGTTCATCATGCGCTGCAGGGTGGGTGTGCGCTATTCCTCATTTATGAGGACACCCGCCGTTTCGGCGGACAGAGGCGGGCATAGGCTGAGACGGATGCCTGACGCCACGCCGACCCGTTCCATCCCCCTCACTCCGCAGAAGCGCTGGCGCGCGTACTGGGTGTGCGTCTCGGTCGCGGCGCTCACGATCCTCGACCTGTCGAAGGTCAACGTCGGGCTGCCGGCGATCGAGCAGGCGCTCGGCGCCACGCCCACCGAGCTCCAGCTCGTCGTCGCGGGCTACGTGCTCACCTTCGGCCTCACGCTCGTGCCGGCGGGCCGCATCGGCGACCAGCGATCCCGGAAGGCGATGTTCCTCATCGGCCTCTCGCTCTTCCTCGTCACGAGCGCGATCTGCGCCCTCGCGCCCAACGGGGCCGTGCTGCTCGTCGGGCGGCTGCTGCAGGGGGTCGCGGCGGGCATCCAGATGCCGCAGGTCATCGGGCTGGTGCAGCAGCTGTTCCAGGGCGCCGAGCGCGGCAAGGCGTTCGGGCTGTTCGGTGCGACGATCGGGCTCGCGACGGCCTTCGGTCCGACGCTGGGCGGCCTCGCGATCGCGATCGGCGGGCCGGTCGACGGCTGGCGCGGGATCTTCTGGATGAACGTGCCGCTCACCCTCGTCGCGATCGCGCTCGCCGTGTGGCTGCTGCCCGAGACCCGGCTGCCCTCGAAGGGCCGTCTCGAGCTCGACCCGGTCGGCGTGCTGCTGTTCGCGATCACCGTGCTCTCGCTCATGTGGCCGTTCCTGTTCACGACCGGCTCGCCCGACGACGACCCGGCCAGGTGGTGGACCCTCGTGGTCTTCGTGCTCGGGCTCATCGCCTTCATCGCCTGGGAGCGGCGCTATGCGGCGGGCGGGCGGCATCCGCTCGTGCCGCTCGGGTTGTTCGGCACCGCGTCGTTCCGCAACGGCACGGTGCTCGCCGCGGTGTACTTCGCCGCGATGCCCTCCATGTTCCTGCTGACCACGCTGTACCTGCAGCACGGGCTCGGCCTGCATGCGGTGTTCGCCGGCATGGTCGGCATCGGGTTCGCCCTGACGAGCGCCGTGACCTCGATGATCGGCGGGCGCCTCGTCGACCGGCTCGGTCGGCCGCTCGTCGTGTGGGGCATCGCCGCGCTGCTCGCGGGCGTCGGCCTGCTGGTGCTCGTCGCGATCGCGACACCGCCCGAAGTGACGCCGTGGGCGATGGCGGCGGCGATGGTGCTCGGCGGCGCGGGCGGCGGCTTCGTGGTCTCCCCGAACCAGACGCTCACGCTCGCCGAGGTGCCGGTGCGTCAGGGCGGGCTCGCGGGCTCGGTGGGGCAGCTCGGCCAGCGCATCGGCACCGCGATCGGCACCGCCGTGACGCTCTCGCTGTTCTACGCGACGATCTACCGCGAGTCGGGCGCAGCCGAGGGCGCTGACATCGCCGTGTACCACGACGCGTACGCGATCGCGATGCTCGCCGTCGCCGTGCTGCTCGCCGGCGCGCTCGGCGTCGGGCTGCTCGACCTCCGCTCGCGCCGTCGGACCCGCCGAGCGCTCGGCTGAGGCGACCCCCGCTCGGGGACGTGCGGCCGGGTGCTCAGGCCGCGGCATGCGCGACGGGTGCGAACATCGCCTCGAGCTCCGCGGCCGAGAGCTCGCGACCGAACGCGGGGTGGCCCGGCTCGAGCACGACGCCGTTCTCCAGCGGGCCGCCGTCGACGGCGTCGAAGCCGATGTCGTCGATGATCGCGGCGATCGCCGAGCGGGCGTCGGCGTCGTCGCCGACCACGGCGAGGGCGCGTCGCAGCGGGTCGCCGGCCGGCAGCGGGTCGTCCTCCATGTCGTGGTAGCCGAGGTGGTTGAGCGACTTCACGAAGCGGGCCCGCGGATTGCGCGAGGCGTTCTGCTCGCTCGTGGTGCGCGGGTCGGCGTCGACCTCGGCCAGGTTCCCGTCGATCGGCGGCCAGTAGTTCATGGCGTCGACGACGATGCGGTCGTCGAACAGCTGCCAGGGCACCGTGCCCGCCTTGCCGAACGGCACCGCGACGATCACGATGTCGGATGCCTCGACGAGCGCCTCGGGCGCGGCCACCACGGCGCCGGGCGCGACGACGCCGACGAGCAGCTCGAGCGCGGTCTGCCTGGGCGAGCCGGCGATGCGCACCTCGTATCCGGCGGCGACGAGGAGTCGCGCGAGGGCGGTGCCGACCTTGCCGGCGCCGAAGATGCCGATGGACGGTCGTGCGCTCACGACAGGTGCAACGCGGGGACGCCGCCGCGCATTCCCGCGGTTCCGCTCGGGCCTCGGGGGGAATAGTCTCGGCGGCGGGGAGGTTCGGCAGATCATGCAGACGTATGAATTCGGGCTCGACACCTTCGGCGACGTCACGGTCGACGCCGACGGGGCGACCCTCAGCCACGCGCAGGTGCTCCGCAACGTCGTCGACGAGGGCGTGCTCGCCGACCGGCTCGGGCTCGACTTCTTCGGCATCGGCGAGCACCACCGGCACGAGTTCGCGGTGTCGGCGCCCGAGGTCGTGCTCGGCGCCATCGCCGGACGCACCGAGCGCATCCACCTCGGCTCGGCGGTCACGGTGCTGAGCTCCGACGACCCGGTGCGGGTGTTCCAGCGCTTCGCGACGCTCGACGGACTCTCGGGCGGCCGCGCCGAGGTCATCCTCGGCCGCGGCTCGTTCATCGAGTCGTTCCCCCTCTTCGGCTACGACCTCGCCCAGTACCAGGAGCTCTTCGAGGAGAAGCTCGAGCTGTTCTCGAAGCTCCTCGAGCAGGAGCCCGTCACCTGGACCGGCAAGCTCCGCTCCCCGCTCACCGAGCAGCGGGTCTTCCCGCCCGTCGAGCACGGTCGACTCAAGACCTGGATCGGCGTCGGCGGCAGCCCCGAGTCGGTCGTGCGCGCCGCCCACTACGGCCTGCCGCTCGTGCTCGCGATCATCGGCGGCAGCCCGGCGCGCTTCGCGCCCCTCGCCGAGCTCTACCGCAAGGCGCTCGCCCAGTTCGGCAAGGCGCCCCAGCCCGTCGCGATCCACTCGCCCGGCTTCGTCGCCGACACCGACGAGGAGGCGCTCGACACGCTGTGGCCGCACTACCAGGTGATCATCGACCGCATCGGGCGCGAGCGCGGCTGGGGTGCCGTCACCCGAGAGCACTTCGAGGCCGAGGCGTCCAGCCACGGCGCCCTCTACGCCGGCTCGCCCGAGACCGTCGCCCAGAAGATCGCGGCCGCCATGCGGGCGGTCGGTGCGGTGCGCTTCGACCTCAAGTACTCGAACGGCACCCTGCCGCACGAGGCGATGATGGGCAGCATCGAACGCTACGGCAGCGTCGTCGTGCCGCGCGTGCGCGAGCTGCTCGCCGAGGCATCCGCCTGAGCGTTGCCCGCCCGCGCCGCTGCGCAGGTCGCCCCGCTGGATCTCCACCGAGTGGGCAGAAAGCGGCCAGGATTCGCCGATCCTGGCCGCTTTCTGCCCACTCGATGCGCGGAAGCGCGCGTGGGCGACGCGCGTGGGGGAGCGGAGACGATGGCTAGGCCGGCTGCCGCGATGCCGGCCGGCCGCGCCGAACCGCCTGGCGGAACCACGTGGCATCGGGCAGGCGCGCGAGGAAGGTGCCCGCGATGATCGTGATGAGCACGTAGTCCGTCGCGAGCGAGGCCAGGGCGGGGGTCACGCCCGCGGTCACCGCGAGTCCCGCGATGACGATCGAGAACTCGCCGCGCGGCACCAGGCTGAGGCCGGCGCGCCAGCGGCCGAGCGTCGCCACGCCTGCGCGCTTGGCGGCGAACGCGCCCGTCGCGACCTTCGTCACGATCGTGACCGCGGCGAGCACGAGCGCGGGGACGAGCATCGACAGCAGGTTCGACGAGTCCGTCGTGAGGCCGAAGAAGACGAAGAACGTGGCGGCGAAGAGGTCGCGGAGCGGCGTCAGCACCTGGCTCGCGTTGGCCGCGACCCGGCCGGAGAGGGCGATGCCCACGAGGAACGCGCCCACCGCGGCCGACACGGAGACCTCCTGCGCGAGGCCCGCGACCAGCATGGTGAGGCCGAGCACGCCGAGCAGCAGCGGCTCGGCGTGGTCGGCGGGGAAGAGCTTGGACACGATGTGCCCGTGCCGCAGGGCGATGTAGAGGATCACGACCACGACGGCGACCGCGATCGCCACGGCGATGGCGCCCTGCCAGAGGCTCACCCCGACCACGATCGCCGAGAGCACGGGCAGGTAGAAGGCCATTGCGAGGTCCTCGAGCACGAGCACGCCCAGGATGGCCGGAGTCTCGCGGTTCGACAGGCGGCCGAGGTCGCGCAGCAGCTTCGCGATGACGCCGGAGGACGACACCCAGGTGACGCCCGCGAGCGCGACCGCGGCGACCGGCCCCCAGCCGAGCAGCAGGGCGAGCGCGGCACCGGGCAGGGCGTTGAGCACGCCGTCGACGATGCCCGCGGTGCGGGCGGACTTCAGGCTGTCGAAGAGCTCGCCCGCGGTGTACTCGAGCCCCAGCAGGGCGAGCAGCAGGATGACCCCGATCTCGGAGCCCGTCTGCAGGAACTCGATGCTCGCGTCGAAGGGCACGATGCCGCCCTGGCCGAAGGCGAGGCCGAGCACCAGGTAGAACGGGATCGGCGACAGGCCGATGCGCAGGGCGAGTCGCCCGAGCAGGCTCATGCAGAGGAGCAGCGCGCCGACTTCGATCAGGAGCAGCGTCGTGTCATGCATGCGGGGCCCGGCGTCAGTCGGGTCCGTTGGCGAGCAGGCGCGACACCCCGTCGAGCCCCTCGCGGGTGCCGACGGCGACGATCACGTCGCCGGCGCGCAACGGCTCGGTCGGCGTCGGCGAGGGGATCACGTTGCCGTCGCGCACGATCGCCACGATGGAGGCGTGCGTGCGGGTGCGGGCCTTGGTGTCGCCCAGGGTGCGGTTGAGGAACGGCGAATCGGTCGGCAGCGCGATCTGCTCGGTGTAGAGGCCCGCCGTCTCGTCGGAGAGGCTCGTGAGCCGCGAGAGCATGACCGAGGCGCCGAGCACGTCGGCCAGGGCCGCGGCCTCTTCGTCGTTGAGCGGCACGGAGTTGCGGCAGGCGTCGGGATCGTCCACGTCGAACACGCCGAGATCGCGCTCTCCGTCGCGATGCGAGACCACGCTGATACGGCGACCGCCCTCGGTCACCAGGTCGTGTCGGACGCCGATGCCCGGCAGGTCGACCTTCTCGATGCGAATACCCACGAGCGCTATCGTAACCCCGTTGCGCGGTGGCGCCGGCAGCGCCGCGACACCGCTCGTCGGCGGCTCAGCCGGCGGAGTGCGCGGCGGTCGTCATGACCAGCACGGGGGTGCCGGCGTCGTCGTCGAGGGCGAGGTCGACGCGCACCTCGCCGAGCGCGGCGACGGATGCCTCGTGCGTGCCGCCGCACGCGATGCGGGCGGTGCCCTCGGGCAGTTCGCAGACCCAGCTGCGTCGGTCGGTGAGCCCCTCGCCCTCGCGCTCGATTCGCACGGCTCCGTCGGCCGCGCGCCAACCCGCGAGCGTCGCGGTGACGGTGTCGGCGAGGCTCGCGAGCGAGGCGTCGTCGAGCGAGGCGGCGTCGAAGCCGGCGCGGCGCAGCGACTTGTTGAGCCGGTAGCGATCGACCGAGCCGTGCTCGTGGATGCGGGAGCTCTGGATCGCGGTGCCGTCGAAGTCGGGCGCGCCGAGCGCGTCCTCGCGCGCGGGCTTCGACCAGCGCTCGGCGAGTGCGCGGTTGAGCGCCAGCGAGGCGAGGTGGCAGGCGGTGTGGCCGGCCGAGAGGCCGTGCCGCAGGGAGGCATCCGCCTCGATCTCGACCTCGTCGCCCTCGACGGGCGCGCCCTCGCCGTCGACGAGGTGCGCGACGACGAAGACCCAGCCCTCGGCGCCCTTGCGGACCGGGATGTCGGAGCCGAGACGCAGGGTCTCGCCGTCGTGCGCCGCGACGACGGCGTCGATGATCGGCAGCTCGCGGCCGCCCGCTCGCAGCACGCCCGCGTCGGCGGGCTGGTCGGGCCACGCGGCGTCCACCGGATGGAAGCTCGTCGTGTCGGTCACGACCGCGACGCGACCGTCGCCGAGGGGCTCGACGTGCAGCACGGTCGCGCGGGCGAGGAGCTCGCCGGCGGGGTAGGTGACGCGGGTGGACGCCTCGGGGAGGGTCATCGGGGGTGCAGCCGGCTCAGACGCCGTCGCGGCGGCCGAGGATGTTCATCGGGATGGCCATGGCGAGCGCGATGCACAGGATGCCGCAGAAGAAGAGGATCGCCTCGAAGCCGAGGACGCCGGGGGCGGTGCCCATGAGCCACATGCCGAAGACGAACAGGCCCATGGCGATGAGGAAAGCGACGACGTTCACAGCGACCTCCAGAGTGCGGGGGCGGTCGATGCCGCCCGGCCCAGTCTAGCGAGCGGCGTCACTCCTCGACGGGACCGAGGATCGCGTTCGCCACGGTCGAGTGCGCCGACTCGTCGTCGGAGGGGTGGAAGATGCCGGCGAGCACGTCGCGGTACAGCCGGCCGAGCTCGTTGCCGGCGAAGTAGCTCGAGCCGCCGGCGACCCGCACCGCCTGGTCGACGACGTGCTTGGCGGTCTCGGTCGCGCGCACCTTGGCACCCGAGAGCTTCGGGTACCACATGGCGCCGTGGTCGACGAGGCCGTCGACGTCGCGGGCGAGCGCGGCGAGCTGCGGCTCGACGGCGTCGTGCGCGATTGCCGCGTCGGCGATGCGCCAGCGGATGTCGGGGTCGTTCGCGAGCGAACGGCCCGCGTTCTTCATCGAGGTGCGCCGGCGCGCCGCGGCGACGGCGAGCTCCAGCGCCCGCGCGCCGATGCCGGTGTACACCGCCGCGAGCAGCAGCTCGAAGTTCGCGAAGATGCCGAAGACCAGCGGGTCGGCGGTGGGGCCGGGGTCGAGGCGGCGCACCACCCGGTCGGCCGGGGCGAAGGCGCCGTCGAGCACCGTCGTGCGGCTCTGGCTCGCGCGCATGCCCATGGTGTTCCAGTCGTCGAGCACCTTGACGTCGGGGTCCTCGCGGTCGATGAAGGCGTAGACGAGCTTCGGCGCGTCGTCCGAGGCGGTGTCGAGCCCGAGGGTGCCGAGCCTGGTCCACGCGGGCGAGAGCGAGGTGAAGATCTTGCGACCCGTGAAGCGGTAACCGCCCCCGCGCTGCGGCTCGGCGACGGTGCGCGAGCCGAACAGCATGAGGTCGTTGCCCGCCTCGCTGATGCCGAAGCCGAACAGCTCGCCCCGACCCGCCTCGTCGAGCAGGAAGTCGAGCGAGTCGTCGCCGCGGTCGTGCAGCACCTTGGCCACACCCGTCCAGACGAGGTGCATGTTCACGGCGAGCGCGGTCGCCGGCGCGGCGCCGGCGAGGCGCATCTGGCCGCGCAGCGTCTGCTCGAGGCTCCAGCCCAGCCCGCCGAACGCGGTCGGCACGAGCGCCCGCAGGTAGCCGGTCTCGCGCAGCTCGGCGAGGTCCTCGTCGAAGAAGCCGTTGTCGCGGTCGTAGCCGGCGGCGCGCTCGCGCACGCGTTCGACCAGGGAGTCGTCGAGCAGGGCCTCGACGCTCACGTGTCCGGAATTCGCAGTCTCGGTGCCCACGCCGTCAGCCTACGCCCGGCGGCACGGGCGGCGCCTCACCCGCGGGGCGTCTCGTCGGAGGCGGTGCCCGGCGCCCCGGGCTGCGGCTGGGCCTGCGC
>JBDIAF010000041.1:0-8896 GCA_039812245.1 Agromyces sp.
AGTTCCGGGAAGGCCCGGCCCATGCCGTCGGCGTCGACGAGCGGAAGGCCGAGGGCGGCGGCGGCGGCGATCGGGATCGTCGAGTTGACGCCGCCGACCTCCGCGCACGCGATGTGGGTGATCGGGCGGCCGAGATACGTGCCGAGGGCCTCGACCGGCTTCACGACCTCGTCGAGGCTCGGCAGCTTCTCGACCATGACCGTCGGCGCGCCCATCATCGCGACGAACAGCACGAGCGCGTCGTCGGGCACCTCGTCGAGGGCGAGCGCCGTCACCGGCCCCCGCTCGAGCGCCTGTCGCGCCAGCAGCGAGCCGATGTAGGGGTCGCCACCGCCTCCGGTGCCGAGCACCGCGGCGCCTCGGGCGAGGGCGGGGATCTGCTCCGCCGTGATCGTCCAGCTCATCTCACGCCCCCATGTCGAGGTCGCCGACCGCCTTCGCGCGGATGCGCGTGGCGTTGCCGGGCAGGTACGGGATCGGCACCTCGTCGAAGTCGACGATCGCGACGGTCGAGGGCTTCGCGCCCGCGGCGACCGCCTTGTCGACGGCCTCGGCGCGAACCGCGGCGATCGTCTCGTCGCGACGGGCGGGGTCGACCGCGTACACCTTGTCGATCTCGCCGCCCACCTGGGCGATCGAGGCGCCGATGGCGTTGGCGACGGCGTAGTTCTCGGGCCGGTGCACGGTGCCGAACATCGGCAGCTCCTCGGGCAGCAGGATCGAGCCGCCGCCGACGGCGACGACCGCGATCGGCTCGGGCGAGGTGCGCATCCGGTCGACCGCCTCGGCGACGCGCTCCGCGATGCGATCGAGCACGCGCTGCACGAAGGCGGGGTCGAGGTGGGCGACCTTCGAGGCGTCGCCGACGTCGGCGCGGCCGGCGGCCACGGCGATGTCGGTGGCGGTGAGGGTGGAGCCGCCGAAGACGAGCGCCTCGCTCGTGAGGCGATACCCGACCGACTCCGGGCCGACCTCGGCCGTCTCGACGTCGACGATGCTGCCGCCGCCGATGCCCAGCGAGAGCACGTCGGGCATCCGGAAGTTGGTGCGGATGCCGGCGACCTTCACCTCGTTGGCGGTCTCGCGGGGGAAGCCCTTGATGAGCAGGCCCACGTCCGCGGTCGTGCCGCCCACGTCGATCACCGCGCAGGTGTCGAGGCCGCTCGTGGCCGCGGCTCCGCGCATCGAGTTCGTCGGCCCCGAGGCGAACGTCGCGACCGGGTACCGCCGCACGAAGTCCTCGTCCATGAGCGTGCCGTCGTTCTGGCTGAGGAAGATCGGCGCCTCGATGCCCTGCGCGCGCACGGCGGCGGTGAGCCCGTCGACGATCTCCGAGGCGAGCTCGCGCAGCGCCGCGTTGATGATCGTCGCGTTCTCGCGCTCGAGCAGGCCGATGCGGCCGATCTCGTGCGAGAGCGAGATGGCGACGTCGGGGCCGAGCACCTCCGCGACGATCTCGGCGGCGCGCACCTCGAGGTCGTGGTTGACGGGGCTGAAGACCGAGGAGATCGCGACCGAGCGGATGCCCGCCGCCTTCATGTCCTCGGCATGGGCGCGCAGCTCCTCGGGGTCGAGCGGCGAGATGGGCCGCCCGTCGAACTCGTAGCCGCCGTGCGCGAGGTAGCTGCGCGCCTCGATCGCCTCGGTGAGCACCTCGGGCCAGTCCACGAGCGGGGGCAGCGCCTTCGTCGCAGGCAGCCCGAGCCGCAGCGCGGCGGTCGGCGCGAGGCGGCTCGCCTGCACGAGCGCATTGATGAAGTGGGTCGTGCCGATCATGACGGCGTCGATCTCGTCGCCCTCGAAGTGGCGCCCGCGACGCAGGTCCTCGATGGCCTGGACGATGCCGCTCGTGACGTCGGGCGTGGTGGAGTGCTTCACGCCCGTGAGGGTCGTCGTGCCGTCCATGAGCACTGCGTCGGTGTTGGTGCCGCCGACGTCGATGCCGATGTGCATGATGCTCGCTTTCTCGTGTGGTGGTGTGCGTGTGCGCGCGGCTCAGGCCTCGGTCGCGAAGGCGGAGTCGCTGGGATCGGCCTGCTTCGTCGCCGCACTGCCGACGCCGCGAACCCAGCCGAGCCTGCCGGCCACGATGTAGAGCACCATCGAGAGGAAGAGGCTGATGAGCGACGGGATGCCCCAGGTGACGAAGTAGCCGACGAGCGACGAGGCCAGCCAGATCACGATGGTGGCCGGCACGATTCGCGGTGCGGCGGCGGGGAGGAGACCGCGCTCGCGCGTCGCGTCGAGCTCGGGCCGCCAGCGCTTCACGACGAAGTACTCGGCGACCATGATGCCCGCGATGGGCGGGAACGCGACGCTCAGCACGATGAGGAACTGCGTGAACTGCCCGAGGATGCCGGCCGCGGCCAGCACCGACCCGACGACGCCGAGCACGATCGTCGTCGTCACCCGGTGCAGGTTCTTGCCGAACGCGGTCGAGACGAAGTTCACGAGGCCGAGGCTCGAGGAGTACAGGTTCCAGTCGTTGATCTTCAGGGTGCCGGTGATGACGATGATGAGGCCGACGAGCCCGACCGACGAGGTCACGATGGCGACGATGTCGCCGGTGCCGGCGGCGTGGGCGAGGAGCACCCCGGCCAGGCCGATGACGAACTCGCCGAGGGTCACGCCCACGACCGTCTGCTTGACGACGTCGGCGCGCGAGCGGTTGAAGCGCGTCATGTCGCCGGTGATGATGGCGCCCACGATGAGGCCGCCGGCGACGATGCCGGTGCCGGCCCACACGCTCATGCTCGGGCCGGGGGCCGGACCGGTGAGCAGCTCGCCCAGGTCGTGCTTGGTGAGCTCGGAGATCACCGACCATCCGACGAGGATGAGGAAGAGGGGGACGGTGATGTTCGCGAGCCACTGCATGCCGACGAAGCCGAAGGCGACGATGGCGGTGACCGCGAGGCCGAACACGAGGCTCCACACCTAGACCGGCAGCGCGCCGGGCATGAGCGCATCGAGCGATTGGGCCGAGATGGCCGACTGGATGCCGAACCAGCCGATGAGCGAGATGCCGATGGCGAGGCCGACGAGCGACGCGCCGATCTCGCCGAACCCGGTCCAGCGGGCGAGGAGCGCCGTGTTGAGCCCCTCCTTCTGGCCGATGAACCCGACGATGCACATGATCACCTCGAGGATGATCGAGCCGAACAGGAAGGCGAGGAACGCCTCGCCGAAGGTCATGCTGTAGCCGAGCGTGGCTCCGAGCAGGAACTGCGAGAGCGCGGACACCTGGCCGAAGCGCTGCACGGCGATGCCGAACCAGGGCTTGCGGGCCTCGGGCGTCACTCGGGAGAGCGCGAAGTCGTCTGCGTGCGCCGTACGAGCCATGAGCGGTCCTTCGTGGTGGGGGATGAGGTTCCGTCGAGACTACGGAGGGCGTCAACGTGTCCCAATGTGCATAACGCTGAAATCTCATCGATCGGCATGCACTACGCACACATGACCGCCCTCGAAGAGGGGGCGCTCACACGACTTTCCCAGCAAAACCCGGGGACTCATGGAGGAATGCTCGCCAAACTGGCGGCTTCGCTTCGGCGTCCCCCCTGTACCTGAGTCGATGAGACGCGCCCGGCGCGGGCAGCACCGCCCGGGCGCATGTGAAAGTCATGCAGAACGAGAACCGCCAGATTTCCCCCACCACAACTTCAGAACCGCTTCCCGCCCGGGCTTCGCGTCGCAAGGCCCGCAAGCACCGCACCCGCTACTACCTGGCAGCCGGCGCCGTCGTCGCGGTCGGCGCCATGGTCGGCACGGGGTTCGCCGTGCAGTCAGCCGTCGCCGCGCAGGGCGACCGCATCGCCGAGACCAGTGCCCTCGCGGAGGCGACGAACCTCGACGTCGAGCAGCTGAGCTCGCACGGCGGCATCCTCGGCGCACGCGCCGCGAAGACCGCGAAGGACACCCTGCAGGCGGCGAGCGACACGATGACCGCGGCCAGCGGCAAGGCCGACGCCGCAGCGCTCGGCACGCAGGTGGCCGCGCTCGGGCACTACGAGCTGCTCGCCCCCGAGCGGGTCTTCGAGCTGTCCGCGCAGACCGCCGCGACGACCGAGCAGGTCAAGGGCCAGATCGCCGAGTTCGACCGCGTCGCGGCCGAGCAGGCCGCCGCGGAGGCGGCGGCGAAGGCCGCGGCCGAGGCCGCCGCAGCAGCCGAGACCTCCTCGGGCTCGTCGAGCTCGGGCTCGCGTCCGTCTGCGCCCGCCAACCCGAGCGAGGCGCAGGCCATCGCCCGCGAGCTGATGGCCTCGATGTACGGGTGGGGCGACGACCAGTTCGGATGCCTCGTCGAGCTCTGGAACCACGAGTCGGGCTGGCGCACCAACGCCGCGAACCCGAGCGGCGCCTACGGCATCCCGCAGGCGCTGCCCGGCAGCAAGATGGCCGCGTACGGCGACGACTGGGAGACCAACCCGGCCACGCAGATCAAGTGGGGCCTGGGCTACATCTCCGGTCGCTACGGCACCCCGTGCGGCGCCTGGGACTCCTTCAACTCGCAGGGCTGGTACTGAGCCGGCGCGGGTGAGACGCATCGAACGGCCGGGGCGGCGCCCCGGCCGTTCTGCGTTTCCGCGACCACCGGATGGCGCAGCTGTCCACAGGGCGGGCTCGCGCACGGGCGCCGGAGCGATCGGCGTGCAGAATGGTCGGGTGCCGCGAATCGTCGATGTCGTGCGGGCCGTCGTCGCCCCGCTCACCCGCACCCGCTGCTTCCGCTCCGCCGCCCCGGTCGTGCTACCGCGCGTCGAGCGCGTCGTGGCGGGCCTCACGGGCGGCCGGTTGCAGCTGAGCGCGCTGCTGGTGCCCTCCCTCGTGCTGCACTCGACCGGCGCGCGCAGCGGCGAACCGCGTGCCACCGAGCTGATGTACACACCCGACGGCGAAGGGCGGGCGATCGTCGCCGGCACGAGCTTCGCCCGCGGCCGGCACCCCGGCTGGACCTACAACCTTCTCGCGCACCCCGACGCCGAGATCACGGTGCGCGGCCGGCGCATGCGGGTGCGCGCGACCGCGATCCCGGCGGCCGAGCGCGATGCGGCTTGGGCGCTGATCGAGCGCCAGTGGCCGGGCTACCGCGGTTACGAGCGCGAGTCGGGGCGCACGGTGCGCCTGTTCCGGCTGCGTCCGGTGCGGTAACGTCGCCGACATGGCCTCCGACGCCGTCACGCTCACCGTCCCGGGTCCGCACGGAGATCGCGAGGTGCGGGTCTCGAGCCCCGGCCGCGTGCTCTGGCCCGAGCCCGGCATCACCAAGCTCGAGCTCGCCGAGTACCTCGTCGCGGTCGGCGACGCCTTCGTCGCCGCCAACGGCGGTCGGCCGGTCTCGCTGCAGCGCTTCCCGACCGGCATCGACGGCGAGCAGTTCTACTCGAAGAACCCGCCCAAGGGGGCGCCCGAGTGGGTGCGAGCGGTGCCGGTCACCTACCCGAGCGGGCGCAGCCACCCGCAGCTCGTCATCGACGAGCCCGCCGCAGCGGTGTGGGCGGCGCAGATGAACACGATCGTGTTCCACCCCTGGGCTTCACGTGCGGAGGACAGCGACCATCCGGACCAGCTGCGCATCGACCTCGACCCGCAGCCCGGCACGGGATTCGCCGAGGCCGTGCCCGCCGCGCTGGCGCTGCGCGAGCTGCTGGCCGAGGTCGGCCTCGCGGGATTCGTGAAGACGAGCGGCAATCGCGGCATCCACGTGTTCGCGCCGATCCTGCCCGAGTACGAGTTCCTCGACGTTCGGCACGCCGTGATCGCGCTCGCGCGCGAACTCGAACGGCGTCAGCCCTCCCGCCTCACCACGGCGTGGTGGAAGGAGGAGCGCGGCGAGCGGGTGTTCATCGACTTCAACCAGGCCAACCGCGACCGCACGATGGCCGGCGCGTACAGCCCCCGCGCGCTCGCGCACGCCGCCGTGTCGTGCCCGCTCGCGTGGGACGAGCTCGAGGGCGCAGACCCCGCGTCCTTCACGGTGCGCAGCGTGCCGCAGCGGCTGCGCGAGCAGGGCGACCCGTGGGCGGGCATGCACGAGCGGCCCGCGAGCATCGGCGTGCTGCTCGAATGGTGGCAGCGCGACCTCGACGCGGGCCTCGGCGAGCTGCCGTTCCCGCCCGACTTCCCGAAGATGCCGGGGGAGCCGCCGCGCGTGCAGCCGAGCCGCGCGAAGAAGGACTAGTCGCTCAGGCCAGCGACACCCGCCTCGCCCTCGGGTCGCCCCGCACCTCGCGGTGCAGCCGCTCCATGCGCGTGTCGAGCTCGGCCGCGGTGCGGGCCGCGTCGGTGAGGCCGTCGAGCAGCTCCTGCGGCACCTGGCGGTCGTACTTGTAGTAGATCTTGTGCTCGAGGCTCGCCCAGAAGTCCATCGCGATGGTGCGGATCTGCACCTCGACGACGACCGGGTGCGCCCCGGTCGAGAGGAACACGGGCACCTCGACGATGACGTGCAGGCTCTGGTAGCCGTTCGCCTTCGGCTGCGCGATGTAGTCCTTCACCTTCAGCACGCGGATGTCGCGTTGCGCGGTCAGCAGCTCGAAGATGCGGTAGGCGTCGGAGACGAAGCTGCAGGTCACGCGCACGCCGGCGATGTCGGTGATCGTGGAGGCGATCGCCTCGAAGCTCGGGTCGACGCCCTTGCGGGCCATCTTCTCGATGACGCTGTCGAGCGACTTCAGTCGACTCGAGATGTGCTCGATCGGGTTGTAGTCGTGCGCCTGGCTGAACTCCTCGCGCAGGATGTTGAGCTTCGTGATGACCTCGTCCATGCCGAACTTGTACCGCTGCATGAAACGCTCGGTCTCGTCGCGCAGGGCGCGCATCTCGTCGAGGGTCTGCCCGTCGATCGTGTCGAGCGCCCGCTGGGCCCGATCGGTCAGCATCGGCGGCGTCAGAGCGGGCGGCTCGGTGCGGTCGGGGGCGGCGATCGGCGCGTTGTCGAGCGGGGTCACGAGCGCAACGCTACGCGGCGAACCTTTGCGTCGCCTCAGACCCGGCCGGGGCTCAGTCGAGCAGCTCGCCGTCGAGATAGCTCCAGCGCCCCGCGTCGCGCACGAAGCGGCTGCGCTCGTGCAGCTCGCCGCGTACCCCGCCCTCGCGGTAGATCGCACGGAACTCGACGACGCCCGTCTCGTCGTCGGGGGAGCCGGCGACGGTGTCGACGACGACGAGGCGGCGCCACTCGGTGTCGTCATCGAGCTCGAGCCGGCGCGGACGCGTCGAGGGATGCCAGCTGCGCAGCAGGTAGCGCCGGTCGCGCAGCGCGAAGGCGGTGTACCTCGACCGCATGAGCCGCTCGGCCGTCGACGGGGCCTCGGCGTCGTCGAGGAACGGCCCGCAGCAGGCGCCGTAGGAGCCGCCCCCGCACGGGCAGGGCGCGTCGCGGCGAGGGCGGGCCGGGGCCGGCTCGGCGGGTTGCATCACTCCAGTATGCGACCCGCTCGGCCGAGCAGGCCGACCCGCCGCACACCTTCTGCTCAGGAAGAGTTGAGGAACTCTTCAGAAACACGGGGCAGACTCTCTGACTTGTGCCCGGGCCCGGGTTCCCCCGATTCTCGACCGGCCCGGTGCGCCCTTCACTCATGCGAAACAGTTCAGACATCAGCCCTGCCCAGAACGCCCCCGAAACCCCCGCGACCCGCCGAGGCATCCGCGCGCGCCGCGTCGGCCGCCGCCGACTGTTCGTCGCCGGCGCCATCGCCGCCGCCGGCCTCGTCGTCGGCACCGGCGTCACGCTGCAGAGCGCAGCCGACACGCAGGCCCGCGTCGAGGCGACCGCCGCCCTCGGACAGTCCAACTCGCTCGACTCCAGCCAGCTCGGCGCGTACGCCGCCGTCGCCCAGGCCCGCGCCCACGGCGACGCCCGCGACACACTCGCCGTGGCCAACCAGGCCCTCGCCGAAGCCTCCGGCAAGGTCGACACCGCCGGCCTCGCCGCCTCGGTCGCCTCGCTCGGCGACTACGAGGAGCTGCCGATCGACGAGGTCGCCGACCTCACGGCCCTGACCCGCGCCGAGACCGAGAAGACGCGCGCCGCCGCGGCGGAGCACGATCGCGTGCTCGCCGAGCAGGCCGAGGCCCAGGCCCGCGCGAACACCCCCGAGGGCGCGAAGGCGACCGCCCGCGACCTCGCCGCCTCGCAGTACGGCTGGGGCGACTCGCAGTTCCAGTGCCTCTCCAGCCTCTGGCAGAAGGAGTCCGGCTGGTCGTACACGGCGTACAACGCCTCGAGCGGCGCGACGGGCATCCCGCAGGCCCTGCCCGGCAGCAAGATGGCCACGGCCGGCGACGACTGGGAGACCAACGCCGCCACGCAGATCTCGTGGGGCCTCGACTACATCGCCCGCGCCTACGGCACGCCCTGCTCGGCGTGGTCGCACTCGCAGTCGATGAACTGGTACTGACCCGAAGACGACGACAGGGTCGTGCAGCGCCCCGGGTGCAGCCCGGGGCGCGGTCGTCTCAGGCGACGCGCGGGTCGAGCAGATGGCGCCGGTCGGGATGCCGGTCGAACCACTGCTCGACGTACCAGCAGCTGGGCACGATGTGCGCGGTCGTGGTCTGCTCGACGTCGTCGACCGCGAAGGCCACGAGCTCGGCCGCCAGGCCGGTTCCGCGGTACGGGGGCGTCGTGAAGGTGCGCGTGAAGGCGATCGCGTCGCCGAGCCGGCGGTAGTCGAGCACGCTCGCGAGCGCCCCGTCGACCCGCAGGGCGTAGCGTCGGGCGTCCGGCTCGTGGCTGAGTTCGTGCGGCATGTCGTTCAGGCTACGCCCGAGTCGCCGGAGCCCCGGCCACGCTCGCGCAGCCGCTCGCCGCGCAATCGCTCGAGCTCGCGCCGGTCGCGCTTCGTCGGCCGGCCGGCCCCGCGGTCGCGAATCGGCACCGCCGCGACGAGTTCGCGGG
>JBDIAF010000042.1:0-8782 GCA_039812245.1 Agromyces sp.
CGCGAGCTCGACGAGGCCTACCGCGAGGCAGAGCGCCTGGCCGACGCCGGCGCGGTGCGCGCCCTCGTGCTGCGCGGCGAGGGGCGCGCCTTCTGCGCGGGCCGCGACATCTCGGGCGTCGACCCGCGCGAGGACGACGTGCTCGGCTACCTCGGCGGCAGGGTCGAGCCGCTGCTGCAGCGCATGGCGGCGCTGCCGATCCCGACCTTCGCGGTGGCGCACGGCGCGTGCCTCGGGGTCGGCCTCGGCCTGCTCATCGCGAGCGACATCGTCTATGTCGCCGACACCGCGAAGATCGGCTCGCCCTTCGCCGCGCTCGGCGCCACGCTCGACTCGGGCGGGCACGCGCTCTTCTTCGAGCGGCTCGGCGCCCACAAGACGATGGACCTCATCGTCACCGGCCGCCTGATGACGGGCGACGAGGCGGTCGCCTCGGGGCTGTTCTCGCGCGTCTTCGCCGCAGACGAGGTGCTGGATGCCTCGCGCGCCGCCGCCCGCACCGCCGCCGCCGGCGCAACGCTCGCCTTCGCCGAGTCGAAGCGGCTCGTCGCGGCGCTGCGCGACGAGCGGCTCGGGCTCTGGGCCTCGATGTCCGAGGAGAACCGCGCGCAGGCCGCCCTCTGCGACACGGCCGACTACCGCGAGGGCTTCGCCGCCTTCCAGCAGAAGCGCCGCCCCGAGTTCACCGGGCGCGACTGAGCGGCGCGGACAGATAGACCCCGCCGTCGTCCGCCGTCAGTCGTTCGCGTGGGCCTCGATGTCGCGGCCGAGCTCGTCCTCGATGAGCACGTCGCGGCGCACGTGGTCGGTGCGGTACGCGCTGCGGCCGAGCATGTGCGCGGTCATCGGCTGGGTGAGCAGCTGGAACGTCATCACGAGGATGACCGTGGAGAGCACGCCCCACGTCGGCACCCGCAGCACGATCGCGACGAGCACCGCGGCGAGCCCGAGCACCTGCGGCTTGGTGGCCGCGTGCAGCCGGGTGAGCACGTCGGGGAAACGCACGATGCCGATGCCGGCCGCCATCGAGAGGAAGGCGCTCAGCAGCACGAGCACCCCGACCGCGATGTCGGCCGCGCTCAGCCCGTCGCTCATGAGGCATCCTGCTTCGCCATGAAGCGGGCGATCGAGATCGAGCCGACCACCGCGAACATCGCGAGCACCAGCAGCACGACCAGGGTGTCGGTGTGCCGGTTGATCGCCATCTCGGCGCCGAGGGCGCAGATCGCGATCGCGAGCAGCACGTCCGTCGCGAGCGCGCGGTCGAGGATCGAGGGCCCCTTGATGATGCGGTAGACCGCCGCCAGCGCGCCGATGCCGAACATGACGCCGGCCGCGATGGCGACGACGGTGAGGAAGGTCATGCGTCCTCCTTGGGGTGGTGCCGGTCGCCCGGCCCGGCCGGGTCGGTCGTGGGGATGCCTCGGGCCGCCGCCCGACGCGCCCGGCGTTCCTCGCGCACCGACCGCGCCTGCTGGCGGGTGCCCATCGCGAGCACGATCCGCTCCTCGACGCCGAGCACCTGCCGCTTCACCTTCTCGACGTCGTCGTGCGTGCGGGTGGCGAAGGCGTGCAGGTAGAGCAGGCCCCGTTCGCGGTCGATGTCGACGACCACGGTGCCCGGCACGACCGAGATCGCCTCGGCGGTCAGCGTCGTGATGAGGTCGCTGCGGGTGAGCAGCTGCACGGCGATGATCGAGTTGACGGGCTTCCACCACGGGTTCACCGCGAGCACCGCGACCTGGATCGAGGCGAACACGACGTCGACGATCATGCGCAGGCCGAGGAGCAGCCCGCGCCACGGGTTGAACCGGCCCGAGAGCAGCACGGGCGGAAGGTAGAGCACGCGGGTCACGGCGACGGCGAGCACGATGCCGCTGACGACGGTCAGCACGTCGACGTGGTCCCACAGCAGCACCCACAGCACCACGAGCAGCACGATGAGCGGCAGCTGCCGCCACACCGCACCCCAGCGGCTCACCTCGTGCGCCTGGCTCATCGGCGTCCCCCGCTCATCGGATGCCTCCGGGGAAGACGAGGGCGATGTACGACGCGGGGTCGACGAGGTCGCCGGCCGCGCGACCGGCGAGGTCGAACAGGGGGCCGGCGAACACCGTGAGCAGCACCGTGATCGCGACGAGGGCGCAGGTCGCCGCGACCATCAGCACGGGCGTCGTGCGCGTGGCGACGAGGGTGTCGCCGGCCGCGGCGGGGAACTCCTGCACCGAGCCGAGCAGCGGCGAGTCGTAGCCCTCGAGCTCGTCGCGGTCGCGCCAGAACGCCATGTTCCAGAACCGGGTGAGCGCGTAGAGCGTGACGAGCGAGGTCGCGGCGCCGGCTGCGATGACCGCCCAGGTGAGCCACGCGGGGCCGCCCACGTCGGCGGCGGCGCCCTCGGCGCCGGCGAGGAAGAGCCCGAGCTTGCCGAGGAAGCCCGAGAACGGCGGGATGCCGCCGAGGTTGAGCGCCGGGATGAAGAACAGGATCGCGAGCAGCGGCGAGGCCTTGAGCAGCCCTGCGAGCCGGTTGATCGAGGTCGCCCCGCCGAAGCGCTCGATGAGCCCGGTCGTGAGGAAGAGCGCCGTCTGCACGGTGATGTGGTGCACGACGTAGTAGATGGTCGCGGTCAGCCCGAGCTCGGTGGCGAGCCCGATGCCGAAGATCATGTAGCCGATGTGGCTCACCAGGGTGTAGGAGAGCAGTCGCTTGATGTCGGCCTGCGTCAGCGCGCCGAGGATGCCGACGACCATGGTGAGCCCGCCGATGACGAGCAGCAGCGTCGAGAGGTCGCTGCCCTGGAAGATCACGGTCTCCGTGCGGATGATCGCGTAGACGCCCACCTTCGTGAGGAGGCCGGCGAACACCGCGGTGACGGGGGCGGGGGCGGTCGGATACGAGTCGGGGAGCCAGAACGAGAGCGGGAAGACGGCCGCCTTGATGCCGAAGGCGATGAGCAGCAGCAGGTGCAGGATGAGCTGCACGCTCTCGGGCAGCTCGGCGAGGCGCACCGAGAGCTGGGCGATGTTGGCCGTGCCGGTCGCGCCGTAGATCAGGGCGATCGCCGAGAGGAAGAACAGCGACGAGACGAGGCTCACGATGATGTAGGTGACGCCGGCGCGGATGCGCTCGCCCGTGCCGCCGAGGGTGAGCAGCACGTAGCTCGCCGACAGCAGGATCTCGAACCCCACGTAGAGGTTGAACAGGTCGCCGGCGATGAAGGCGTTGAACACGCCGGCCGACAGGATCAGGTACGAGGGGTGGAAGATCGACACGGGCGTCTCGCGGTGCCGGTCGGCGACGCCCTGGCCCACGGCGTAGACGAGCACGCCGAGCAGCACGACGGCCGAGACCACGAGCATGATCGCCGAGAGCCGGTCGACGACGAGCACGATGCCGAACGGCGGCTCCCAGCCGCCGACGCGCACCACGACGCCCTCGCCCGTGGCGTCGACGGTGGCGAGCAGCACCGCCGAGATGACCACGACCGCGCTCAGCACGCTCGTCGAGACGGCCATCTGCGCGCGCCGGTGCCGGCCGAGCACGAGCGCCGTCGCCGAGCCGAGCAGCGGCAGCAGCACGACGAGGGGCACGAGGGCCTGCGCGGCGGCGGTCACGGGCGGCTCCCTTCGTCGTCGTCTCGGGCGCCGGAGACGGACGCGCCCTCGCCGGGCTCCTCGTCGCTCGCGTCGATGAGCTCCTGAAGGGCGAGGTCGTCGGCGGCCGAGCTGCGGATGAGGCCTTCGGCCTCTTCGGCGTCCTCGGCCAGCTCGGCCTCGTCGTCGACCAGGTCGCCCTTCTCGCCGAGCCGCGCCAGCCACCACGAGCGGTAGATGAGCGCGAGCATGAACGCCGTGATGCCCAGGTTGATGACGATCGCCGTGAGCACGAACGCCTGCGGCACGGGGTCGGAGATCTCGGAGGCGTCGACCCCGTCGGAGAGGATCGGCGCGAGCCCGGGCGTCCCGCTCATGAGGTAGATCAGGATGTTGACCGCGTTGCCCACGAGCAGGAAGCCGATGAGCACCCGGGTGAGGCTGCGTTCGAGCATGATCGTGATGCCCGAGCCGAACAGCACGGCCATGAGCACGACGAGGGTGAGCGACGCGGTCATGCGCGATCCCCTCCCTCTGTCGATGCGGCGGCCACCTGCTCGGCCGGCGCTCCCTCGGGCTGGCCGGTTCCCTGCTCGGTCGCACCGAAGCCGGGGTGCTCGTCCTCCGACTCCTCCTGCTGCCGATCGACCTCGGCGCCGAGCGAACGGAGGATGTCGAGCACGAGGCCGACGACCACGAGGTAGACGCCGATGTCGAAGAGCGTCGAGGTGCCGATCGAGAGCGTGCCGAGCACCGGCACCTCGGCTTCGAACCACGTCGACTCGAGCACCGCCATGCCGAAGAGCAGCGAGGAGGCCGCGGTGCCGGCGGCGAGCAGCAGGCCGGTGCCGAGCAGGCGCCCGGCGTCGACCGGCGCCGCCTCGCCGAGCTCGTAGCGGCCGCCGGCGAGGTAGCGCGCGACGAGCGCGAGGCCCGCGAGCAGGCCCCCGGCGAAGCCGCCGCCCGGTGCGTTGTGGCCGACGAAGAGCAGGTACACCGACACGATGATGGCGGGGTGGAACAGCAGTCGCACGAGGACCTCGATGAGGATCGAGCGGCGGCGCGGCGAGAGGGTGCGCCCGGCCAGCAGCCAGGTCTGCCGGGTGGTGGCGGCCTCGGCCGCGGCATCCGTCTCGCCCTCGACCTCGGCCAGGCTCGGCCGGGCGGCGCGGATGCTCGACGCCGCCTCGGGCACCGGCCGCAGCCGGTTGCGGCCCTCGGGCCGGTCGTCGAGGCGGGGGGCGCCGCCCGTGCGGCCCGAGACGAAGATGAGCCTCGCGACGCCCGTGGCGACGGCCACGAGCACCGAGATCTCGCCGAGCGTGTCCCACGCGCGCAGGTCGACGAGCATGACGTTCACGATGTTGGTGCCGTGCGCCTCGAGCGCCCGCGCGGCGAGGCCGTCGACGATGCCGGGGGCCGTGCGCGCGCCGAGCGCGATGAAGCCGATCACGCCCATCACGACGCCCGAGGCGAGCCCGATGAGCGCGCGGCCGAGCCGGTGGACGGGCGGGTGCGTCGAGGCGATCTGCTTGGGCAGCCGGCGCATGACGAGCACGAACACGACGAGCACGATGGTCTCGACGAGCGCCTGGGTGAGCGCGAGGTCGGGCGCGCCCGACATGCCGAACAGCAGCACGAGGCCGTAGCCCGTCACGCTCACGAGCAGCACCGCCGTCATGCGCTGCTTGACGGTGGCCGCGGCGATCGCGGCGATGCCCATCACGAGCGCGAGGAAGGGCTGCGCGGGGTAGTCCCACAGGCGCACGCTGCCCGGCCACGCCGTGTTGACGAGGGCCGAGACGCCGAGGCCGCCGATGAAGACGAGCATGATCAGGCCGAGGTAGCCGGGCAGGCCCCGGTGCTGGATCGCGGTGGTGACCGAGGCCGCGAAGCGGTCGACCGCGGCGACGACCCCGAGATACCCCCGGCTCGAGTCGATGAGCGGCGGCAGCGACGCCTGCATGCGGGCCACGCGGGCACGGCCCCACACGAGCAGCGCGCCGAGCGCGTAGACCGCGAGCGAGAGCCAGAGCGCGACCTCGAAGCCGTGCCACAGCGCGAGGTGGTCGGCGTCGTCGCCCGGCAGGGCGTCGGCGTAGGCGGCGTAGAGCGGCTCGATGAACCCGATCGTGAAGGCCGCGACGAGGCTCGCGAGGGCGAGCAGGCCCGGCGCCGCCGCGATCATGGCCGGCTCGCGGTGCAGCGGCGTCGGGGCGACGCCCGGCCGCGACCAGAACGCGCCCCAGACGAAGCGGGCGCTGTAGGCCACCGTGAGCACCGAGCCGAGGAACACGAGGGCGAGCGCGATCCACGCCCATGCCGCCAGGCCCTCGGCCGAGAGGCCCGGGCCGACGGATGCCTCGGCCGAGGCATCCGCGCCCGCCTCGACGAGCGAGGCGAACACGCCCTCCTTCGCGACGAAGCCGATGAGCGGCGGCAGGCCCGCCATCGAGGCGGCGGCGACCATCGCGATCGCCGCGACGACCGGCATGCGCCTGCCGAGCCCCGAGAGCTTGCGCCAGTCGCGGGTGCCGGCGGCGTGGTCGACGATGCCGACGACGAGGAAGAGGGCCGACTTGAACAGGGCGTGCGCGGTGAGCAGGGCGACGCCCGCGAGGGCGGAGTCGCGCGTGCCGAAGCCCGTGACGAGCACCAGGAAGCCGAGCTGACTGACGGTGCCGTAGGCCAGCAGCAGCTTGAGGTCGTACTGGCGCAGGGCGCGCCAACCGCCGACGAGCATGGTCAGGCCGCCGAGCACGATGACGATCGGATGCCACACGGTGAGGTCGGCGTACCCGGGCGCGAGCCGGGCGACGAGGTAGACGCCCGCCTTCACCATGGCCGCGGCGTGCAGGTAGGCCGACACCGGCGTGGGTGCGGCCATCGCCGCCGGCAACCAGAAGTGGAACGGCACGAGCGCGCTCTTCGAGATGGCGCCGACGAGCACGAGGGCGACGCCCCACTCGGCCGCCGGCCCCGTGACGGGATGGGCGACGAGCTCGGCCAGGCTCGTGGTGCCCGCCGTGGTCGTCAGCAGCACGAGCCCCACGAGCATGGCCAGCCCGCCGAAGGTCGTGACGGTGAGCGCCTGCAGCGCAGCGCCGCGACTCTCGCGGCGCCCCGTGTAGTGGCCGATGAGGAGGTACGAGAGCACGCTCGTCGCCTCCCAGAACATGAACATCACGTAGACGTCGTCGGCGGTGACGAGGCCGAGCATGACGCCGGCGAACGCGAGCAGCAGCGCCGCGAAGCGGCCGAGCGCGGGTTCGTCGTCGCGGAAGTACCAGGTGCAGTAGAGGAGCACGAGGGCGCCGATGCCCGTGACGATGAGGGCGAGCAGCAGGGCGAGGGCGTCGAGGCGGAAGCTCAGGGCGACGTCGAGGGCGGGGATCCACTCGATGCGCTCGACCTCGACCGCGCCGCCGATCACGGCGGGCAGCTGGGCCGCGAGCCAGCAGAACACGAGGGCGGGCAGCACGGCGATCAGCAGGAACACGCGGCGGCCGAGGAGCCTCGTCAGCAGGGGAGTCAGCAGCGACAGGGCGCCGAAGGCGACGAGGCTGAAGATCATCCACCCTCCTCGTTCCGTCTGCGGCACGAGTCTAACCGATCGTTTGGAGTTTTATCCACCTTTATTCGATCTAGATAAAGCGACCTAAATCGCATAAACTCGCGGGCGTGGACAGCGTCAGCAACCCGTACACGCCGAACGCGGGGGCATCTCCCGAGATCGTCGTCGGGCGCGACGACCTGATCGAGTCGTTCCGCGTGCTGCTGCAGCGGCTCGAGCGGCGACGCACCGAGCAGTCGATGATCATCACCGGCCTGCGGGGCGTGGGCAAGACCGTGCTGCTCGGCCGGTTCGACGAGATCGCCCGCGCCGAGCGGTGGGAGGTCGTCGAGATCGAGGCGAGCAAGCACGACGAGTCGCGCTTCCGCCAGACGATGTTCTCGCAGCTGAAGTCCGCCCTCCTCCGGATCTCCCCGCGCGCGCGGTGGACGGAACGCGGTCGTCGGGCGGCCGAGGTGCTCAGCGCGTTCGCCGTCTCCGTCGACCAGCACGGCGCCTTCAGCGTGTCGTGGGACGTCGAGCCGGCCGAGGGCCTCGCCGACCACGGCGACCTCTCGATGGACCTGACCGATGTCTTCGTCGCGCTCGGGGAAGCGGCGGAGGAGCAGGGGCACGGCGTCGCGCTCCTCGTCGACGAGGTGCAGTTCCTCGGCCGCTCCCAGTTGGAGGCGCTGATCCAGGCCGTGCACAAGACCGTGCAGCGCAAGCTGCCGATCACGTTCGTCGGGGCCGGCCTGCCGCAGATCGCAGAGCTCGCCGGCGACGCCAAGTCGTACGCCGAGCGGCTGTTCACCTTCCCCACCATCGGCTCGCTGTCGGGCGACGACGCGCGGAAGGCGCTCACGGAGCCCGCGCGCCTCGAGGGCGTCGTCTTCGACGAGGACGCGGTCGACCTCGCCCTCGAGATCACGCGCGGGTACCCGTACTTCCTGCAGGAGCTCGGCTACCAGGTCTGGGGCGTCGCGACGGAGGCGCGAGTGCGCCGAGAGGACGTCGAGCTCGCGAGGGAGGCCTACGAGGCCAAGCTCGACGGCTCCTTCTTCCGGGTGCGGCTCGATCGCGCCACCCCCCTCCAGACCGCGTACATGCGGGCGATGGCCGAGCTCGGGCCCGAGCCGCAGAAGGCCGCCGAGGTCGCCCGCGTCATGGGCCGCGAGTCGTCGCAGCTCGGGCCGACCCGCGCCGAGCTCATCGAGATGGGGCTGCTGTACACCCCCGAGCACGGCTACGCCGCCTTCACCGTGCCCGACTTCGACCGCTTCATGAAGCGCGCCGTGCCCGAGCTCGTCGTTCCCGAGGTGCAGCGCCGCAAGCGCAAGGAGGACTGACCGGCGCATCCGCGCGGGTGCACCGCTGGGTTGGGCGTGTGATCCGCGTCCTCCTCTCCGTCGTGTTCGTGTGAGCCCCGACCTCGTCGCGGCGGGGGAGGATGGAGGGCATGACGATCCTGATCAGCGTCGACGACCTCGCCGAGCGGCTCGCCTCGCAGCGGGCGGATGCCTCGGACGCCGCGCCCGGCGCCTCGCCCCGCCTCGTCGTGCTCGACGTGCGCTGGAGCCTCGCCGAGCCCGACGGCCGGCCGGCCTTCCGCGAGGCACACGTGCCCGGCTCGGTG
>JBDIAF010000043.1:0-8781 GCA_039812245.1 Agromyces sp.
CTGCCCCGCCCGGCGCAGCCCCATGGCCTGCCCGACGTGCCCGGCATCGGGCCGCGCGGCACCGCCGAGGTCGGCGAGGGTCCAGGCGACCTTCAGCACCTTGTCGTAGCCGCGCATCGTGATCGTGCCGCGCTCGAGCGCCTCGTCGAGGGCGGCCGTGGCCGACCGACCCGGATGCATGCGCCCGGCGCCGCGCAGCCATGGCCCGGGCACCTGGGCGTTCACCCGCCAGGGCATGCCCCGGTAGCGCTCGGCCGCGACCGCCCTGGCGCGCAGGACCCGTTCGCGCGCCTCGGCCGTCGTCACCCGCCCGGAGCCGTCGTCCGCCCGGATCGCCGCCGACGTCAGCCGCGAGACCCAGAGCTCGATGTCGATGCGGTCGCGAAGCGGCCCCGAGATCCGGGAGAGGTAGCGGCGGCGCGCGATCGGCACGCACGTGCACTCCTCGCCCCGCACGCTGTAGTTGCCGCAGGGGCAGGGGTTGGCGGCGAGCACGAGCTGGAAGCGCGCCGGATACGCCGCGACGGCGTTCGCGCGGTGGATCGCGATGGTGCCCGATTCGAGCGGCTGTCGCAGCACGTCGAGCACCGCGCTCGCGAACTCGGGCGCCTCGTCGAGGAAGAGCACGCCGTGCGAGGCGCGCGGCGCCGCACCGGGGCGGATGACCCTGCTGCCGCCGCCGACGATGGCGGCGGCCGTCGCCGTGTGGTGGGGCGCCTCGAACGGCGGGCGGTGCGAGAGCCCGCCGATGCGCCGGCCGGCGAGCGAGCGCAGCGACGCCACCTCGAGCGCTGCGTCGAGATCCAGGTCGGGCAGGATGCCCGGCAGGCGCGAGGCGAGCATGGTCTTGCCCGCGCCGGGAGGCCCGAACAGGCCGAGGTGGTGGCCGCCCGCGGCGGCGGCGATGAGGGCGTCGACGGCCGGGCCGTTGCCGACCACGTCGGCGAGGTCGCCGGCGTGGGGCTCGTCGCCCGTCTCGTGGCGGACCGGTGACGGCACCGGCTCGACATCGGGCACCTCGACCTCGCCGCCGTGCCAGGCGACCGCCTCCGCGAGCGAGGCGACGGCGACCACCCTGATGCCCTCGACGAGCACCGCCTCCTCGGCGTTGCCCGCCGGCACCATGACCTGCTCGGCGCCGGCGCGCCGGGCGGCGAGCACCGCGGGCAGCACCCCGTCGATCGGGCGCAGCCGCCCGTCGAGGCCGAGCTCGCCGAGGTGCACCACTCGAGCTACGGAGTCGCGGTCGACGTCGCCCGCCGCGGCGAGGCTCGCCAGGGCGATCGCGAGGTCGAAGCCCGACCCGTGCTTCGGCAGCGTCGCCGGCGAGAGGTTGACGGTGATCTTGCGCCGCGACAGGGGGCAGCCCGAGTTCGCCGCGGCGGACCGGACCCGCTCGCGCGCCTCGCCGATCGCGGCGTCGGGCAGCCCGATCACCACGAAGCCGGGGAGCTGACTGCCGAGGTCGGCCTCGACCTCGACGATCGAGCCCGCGAGCCCGAGGAGTGCGATCGACCTGGTGCGCCCGACGGAGCTCACGCGAGGCCCTCGAGGCGTTCGACGACGGCGGGCGCGCCGCTGGGCGCCAGCACGGCGACGGCGTCGACGCGCACGCTCGCCGGCGAGGCATCCGCGTGTTCGCACCAGGCGAGGGCGAGACGCCAGAGGCGCCGCAGCTTCACCGGGGTGATCGCCTCGAACGGGTGGCCGAAGTCGTCGCTCGACCGGGTCTTGACCTCGACCACGACCGTCTGCAGGCCGTCGCGGGCGACGATGTCGATCTCACCGAGCCGGCAGCGCCAGTTGCGGGCCAGCACCTGCATGCCGGCGGCTTCGAGATGCCGCACGGCGAGTTCTTCGCCGTGCCTGCCGAGTTGCGCGTTGTGGGTCATGCGCCTCACCTCCGCGACCAGCGTCGCGGGCGGCGGGGCGCGTCAGCGGCTCGGGCTCCGCTCGGTGGAACAAGTGCTCATCCACAGCCGTCGACGCGGAGGAGTGGGGGCAGGGCGACGCGACTCACTCGTCGAGCGCGAGCTCCTTGGGCAGCTCGAACTCGCGGGTGGCGAGCTCTTCGACGTTCACGTCCTTGAAGGTGAGCACGCGCACGCTCTTCACGAAGCGGTCGGCGCGGTACACGTCCCAGACCCAGACGTCCTTCATGGTCAGCTCGAAGTAGAAGTCGTGCTCGGTGTCGCGGCGCACGAGCTCGACCTCGTTGGCGAGGTAGAACCGTCGCTCGGTCTCGACCACGTACTGGAACTGCGACACGATGTCGCGGTACTCGCGGTACAGGGCCAGCTCGACCTCGCGGTCGTAGTCTTCGAACTCGTCTTCATCCATCGCAGATCATCCTACGCCGAGCTCGAACAGCGCCGCCTCGGCTTCCGCCGGGCGCGAACGGTCGTGCAGCCAGGTGCGCCGGTGCAGCTCGCTCGGCCCGTGCTCGGCGAGCGCCTCGAAGTGCGCCCGCGAGGAGTAGCCCTTGTTCTCGTCCCAGCCGTAGACCGGCCACGAGGCGTGCGCCGCGCGCATGGCCCGGTCGCGATGCACCTTCGCGATGACCGAGGCCGCCGACACCGAGGCGCAGTCGCGATCGGCCTTGATCCGGGTGATCACCCGGGCGTGCCGCTCGATCGACTGGCTCAGCCAGTCGTAGTTGCCGTCGAGCAGCAGCGGCGCGCCGAAGGGCACCTCGAACGCCTCGCGGATCGCCGCGAACGCCCGAGCTCCCGCGAGGCCGAGGCAGGCCATGATGCCGAGCTCGTCGATCTCGGCGGCGCTCGCCTCCCCGACCGCGGAGGCGCGGACCCAGGCGGCGGCACGCGGCGCGAGCAGCTCGCGCTTGGGCTCCGGCAGCAGCTTCGAGTCGCGGAGCCCGGCCGGCATGCGCGCCGTCGAGGCATCCACCACGACGATGCCGACGGCGACCTGGCCGGCGAGCGCGCCGCGACCGACCTCGTCGCACGCGAGCACGAGCGGCGCGCCCCCGGTCATGAGCTCGCGCTCGAGCCGCAGCGTGGGCGCCTTGGGGGCCATCTCAGCCCTCGCCCTCGTCGACCCCCGCGAACACCTCGGGGTAGTTGCCGAGCCACGCCCAGCGCGACAGCGGCCAGCTCACGACGAACGCCCGGCCCACGACGTTCTCGACGGGGACGTAGCCCTTGAGCGGGGTGTCGCCGTTGTACCGGCTGTCCTTCGAGTTGTACCGGTTGTCGCCCATGACCCACAGCGAGTCGTCGGGCACGGTGATGTCGAAGTCGTCCTTCGAGACGCGCGTCTCGCCGGGCGGCAGCGCGACGTAGGGCTCGTCGAGCGGCACCCCGTTCACGCTCATCTGCCCGAGGGCGTTGCAGCAGACGACGTGGTCGCCCGGCAGCCCGATGACGCGTTTGACGAGGTGGTCGTTGGAGTCCGGAGCCGAGAGCCCGACGAAGGCGAGGAACCAGTCGACCGCGGCGACGAGCGGGGGCTGCTCGGGGTCGACGCGCGCGGGCAGCCAGCCGCCCGGGTCCTGGAACACCACGACGTCGCCATGCTCGATCGGGACGAGGTCGGGCACGAGCTCGTTGACGATGATGCGGTCGTTGACCTCGAGGGTCTGCTCCATCGACTGCGACGGGATGAAGAACGAGCGGATCAGGAACGTCTTGATGAGGAACGACACCAGCACCGCGACGACGAAGATGACGAGCAGGTCGCGCAGGAACAGCAGCACGCCGCGCTTGCGCTTCGCCTCCTGCTGCTCGCGTCGCGTGGGCGTGGTGGTCTCTGTTTCGTCTGCCATCGGTCCCCGTGTCAACCGCCCGGAAAACGACCGAGCTCCCCGACCCAGTGTAAGGGCGGGGAGCTCGGGCGAACGTTCAGCGCGCGGCTCAGGCGTCGCGCTTCTCGCGGATCTTCGCCTTCTTGCCGCGGAGCTTGCGGAGGTAGAAGAGCTTCGCGCGGCGGACGTCACCACGGGTGACGACCTCGATGCGGTCGATCACCGGGGAGTGCACCGGGAACTTGCGCTCGACGCCGACCTGGAAGCTGATCTTGCGGACCGTGAAGGTCTCGCGCACGCCGTCGCCCGAGCGGCCGATGACGACGCCCTGGAAGACCTGGATGCGCGAACGGTTGCCTTCGACGATGTTGACGTGCACCTTGACGGTGTCGCCGGGGCGGAAGTCGGGGACGTCCGACTTCAGGCTCGCGGCGTCGACCTGGTCGAGGATGTGCATGATGCTTGTCGCTCTCTGCGCCCGCCACCGGTCGAACGCGGATCAGAATGGAAACGTGTGCGGTGCCGTCTCGCGCGTCGGAACGGGCGTGCGGGCTCCCCGGAGGCAGAGCCGTGCCACGGCACAATCGTCCATTCTGCCAGATCGGGCGGCCCTCAGCCAAAACCGCGGCGGTCGGATGCCTCGGCGGTGCGCCGCGCTCAGTCGGCGTCGGGCTTGCGGACCTCGTGCACGATGATGACCTCGCCGTCGGCGAAGGGGCTCGGCCCCGCCGCGGCACCCTCGCTCGGCGCCCCGGGCGCCCCTGATGCGCGGGACGGACCGGCCGGTGCGCCCGCCTGGCGTTCGAACTCCGCCATCGTCGCACGCATGCGCCGCGAGCCGTCGGCGACGAGCTGCCAGATCGACACCCAGAACGCCGCGACCGCTCCGACGACGGCGAGGACGCCGAACAGCGGCGTGCCCACGGCGTAGAAGCCGGTGCCGACGATCGCGAGGTGCCAGGCCCCGAGCACGCCGACGTCGGTCCAGCTCGCGGCGCGCTCGGCGCGCACCGTCGGCCGCGCGTTCACGAGGAGCGCGACCACGAGCAGGGTGAGGAAGCTCGCCGGCACCGTGATGACGAGGCCGAGCGTGCCCCAGCCGCCGGCGCCGAACACGGCCCAGCCGATCACGAGCCACAGCGGCAGCGCGACGACCGCGATGAACTGCCACCGGTAGAAGAGGCGCCTGATCAGCATGCGCCCAGATTAACCGGGCGAAGCTCGGAACGCACCGGGAGTTCACTCAGGGCGGAGCGCCGAACTCCCAGCCCGCATCGGCCACAATGGACGCGGAGAGGATGAGCGTGATCGAACTGAGAACCCCCGCCGAGATCGAGGAGATGCGTCCGGCCGGCCGCTTCGTGGCGAGCGTGCTGCAGGCCACCGCGTCGGCGGCGAAGCCCGGCGTCAACCTGCTGGAGCTCGACGCGCTCGCGCACGAGATGATCCGCAAGGCGGGCGCGGAGAGCTGCTACATCGACTACCACCCCTCGTTCGGCGCGAGCCCGTTCGGCAAGGTCATCTGCACCTCGGTGAACGACGCCGTGCTGCACGGCCTCCCCCACGACTACGTGCTGCGCGACGGCGACCTGCTGAGCCTCGACTTCGCCGCCTCCGTGAACGGCTGGGTGAGCGACTCGGCCGTCTCGATCGCCGTCGGCACCCCGCGCCCGGCCGACCTGCGGCTCATCGAGACGACGGAGCGGGCCCTCGCCGCCGGCATCGACGCGGCCCGCGTCGGCAACAAGATCGGCGACATCTCGCGCGCGATCGGCGACGTCGCGAAGGCGGCGGGCTACAAGGTCAACACCGACTTCGGCGGCCACGGCGTCGGCCGCACCATGCACGGCGACCCGCACATCCCCAACGCCGGGCGCCCCGGTCGGGGCCTGCCCCTGAAGCCGGGCCTCGTCGTCGCGATCGAGCCGTGGTGGCTCGAGACGACCGACCGGATCTTCACCGACCCCGACGGCTGGACCCTGCGCTCGGCCGACGGCTCCCGCGGCGCCCACTCCGAGCACACGGTCGCCATCACCGACGGCGACCCGATCGTGCTCACCGCGCGCGACTGAGCGCACGCAGAGCGAACGGATGCCCCGGGCCCGCACGTCGGCCCCGGGGCATCCGCGTCCCGGGCATCCGAAACCCGGGACATCCGAGGGTCAGGCGAGCTCGACCTGCACCGAGCCGCCGACGACGCGCGTGCGGTAGACCCGCAGCGCGAGCGCCGGGTCGGTGAAGCACTCCCCCGTGCCGAGGTCGTAGACCTCTTTGTGCAGGGGCGAGGCGATCGTCGGGCGTTCGCCGCGCGACCCGACGATGCCGCGCGCCATGACGGGCGCGCCGGTGTGCGGATCGAGGTGGTCGACGGCGAACACGGCGTCGTCGTCGTAGCGCACGAGCGCGACCTGGGTCGTGCCGAGCAGCGCCACCTCGCCGAACGCCGGCTCGAGCTCGTCGAGCGCGCAGACGCGCTCCCAGGCGGGGACGGTCGGGGTCGTCGTCATGGGCTGCTCCTCTCGGCGGGCGGCGGGATGCCGCACCGGCGACGCTACGCGCGCGCCGTTTCGTGCGATCGCGCCGGGTGTTTCGGCCGGGTGAAGCGGTGCTCACACGGTCGCGCGTCGCGCGCGAGGTAGGGGTGCCGCGCGCGTCACATCCGGGAAACAGGCCCGTAACGCCCCGCTCCTACGCTCGCCGAATCGACCGATCCGGAGGCATCATGAGCGAGCAGTCCAGTCCCGGCGCCGACTCCCCGGTGCGCGAGGTCCTCGTCGTCGGCGCGGGCCCCGCGGCGCACCGCCTGGCCGACAGCCTGCACCAGCGCGACACCGAGCGCCGGCTGCACGTCACCGTGATCGGCGAGGAGCCGCGGCCGCCCTACGACCGGGTCGCGCTCAGCACGCGGCTCGACGGCGCGGCCGAGCTGACCCTGCCGCCCGGGGTCTGGGACGGCGAGCACGTCTCGCTCGTCACGGGCGAGCGGGTCGATCTCGTGGACCCGCTCGCCCGCACCGCGACGACCTCGAGCGGGCGCGTGCTGCACTGGGACGAGCTCGTGCTCGCCACCGGCTCGAGCGCCCCGGTGCCCGAGATCGCCGGGCACGAGCACGCTCGCGTGTACCGCACGATCGACGACGTCGACCGCATCGTCGCCGAGGCCGCGCAGATCCGGGCGGAGCTCGGCCGGCCCGCGAGGGTGCTCGTCGCCGGCGGCGGCCTGCTCGGGCTCGAGGCGGCCGGCGGGCTCGCGCGGCTCGGAGCCGAGTCGGCGATCGTGCACTCGGGCGGTTGGCTCATGTCGGCCCAGCTCGACGAGGGCGCCGGCCGCGCGCTCGGCCGCATCATCGAGGGGCAGGGCATCGCGCTGCACCTCGGCACCCGCCCCCAGACCATCCACGTCGACGACGGCCGCGTCGTGGCGGTGGGCTTCACCAACGCCCAGCGGGTGAGCGCCGACCTCGTGATCTTCGCCATCGGCATCCGCGCCCGCGACGAGCTCGGCCGCGCGATCGGCGCCGAACTCGGCGAGCGCGGCGGCGTCGCGATCGACACGGCGTGCCGCACCTCGGTGCCCGGGGTCTGGGCGATCGGCGAGGTCGCGGCGTTCGAGGGGCGCTGCACGGGCCTCGTGGCCCCGGCCAACGCCATGGCCGAGGTGGTCGCCGACCGGCTGCTCGGCGGCGCGGCCGAGTTCACCAGCGTCGACGACGCGACGAAGCTGAAGCTCTCGGGCGTCGACGTCGCGAGCTTCGGCGACGCGTTCGGGCGCACCGAGCACGCGCTCGAGATCGTCTACGCCGACCCGGCCAGGGGGCTGTACCAGAAGCTCGTGACCACGGGCGACGCGAAGACCCTGCTCGGCGGCGTGTTCGTCGGCGACGCGGCCCCCTATGCCGGCCTGCGGCCGCTGCTGGGCAGCGAGCTCTCGGCCGAGCCGGCCGCGTATCTCTCGGCGGCGGGCGCCGAGCCGCCGGTGGGCGACGAGCTGCCCGACGCCGCGCTGGTGTGCGCGTGCAACAACGTCGCCGCGGGCAGCATCCGCGACGCCGTCAACGGCGTGCACGACGAGGCCTGCACCGAGCTCGGCGCCCTGAAGGCCTGCACCAGGGCGGGCACCCAGTGCGGCTCGTGCGTGCCGCTCGTGAAGAAGCTGCTCGAGACCGAGCTGGCGAAGTCGGGCGTGACGATGTCGCGCGCACTCTGCGAGCACTTCGAGCTGTCGCGGCAGGAACTGTTCGAGTCGATCCGGGTGCTCGGGCTCACCAGCTTCGACGCGATCGTCTCGCGGCTCGGCACCGGGCGCGGCTGCGACGTGTGCAAGCCGGTCGTCGCGTCGATCCTCGCCACCCAGCACGGCTCCTACATCCTCGACGAGGGTCGCGGGGCCCTGCAGGACACCAACGACCGGGCGATGGCGAACATGCAGAAGGACGGCACCTACTCGGTGGTGCCCCGCATCCCCGCCGGCGAGGTGACCCCCGAGAAGCTCGCGGTCATCGCCTCGGTGGCGCAGGAGTTCGGTCTCTACACGAAGATCACGGGCGGTCAGCGCATCGACCTGTTCGGCGCCCGCCTCGATCAGCTGCCCGACATCTGGAAGCAGCTCGTCGACGCGGGCTTCGAGTCGGGCCAGGCCTACGGCAAGGCGCTGCGCAACGTGAAGAGCTGCGTCGGCTCGACCTGGTGCCGCTACGGCGTGCAGGACTCGGTGGGCATGGCGGTGCGGCTCGAGCTGCGATACCGCGGGCTGCGCTCGCCGCACAAGCTGAAGTTCGGCGTCTCGGGCTGCGCCCGCGAGTGCGCAGAGGCGCGCGGGAAGGACGTCGGGGTGATCGCGACCGAGCAGGGCTGGAACCTGTACGTCGGCGGCAACGGCGGGTTCCAGCCGGCGCACGCCCAGCTGCTCGCGAGCGACCTCGACGACGAGACCCTGATCCGCTACATCGACCGCTACCTGATGTACTACATCCGCACCGCCGACCGGCTGCAGCGCACCGCGCGCTGGATGGAGGACC
>JBDIAF010000044.1:0-8746 GCA_039812245.1 Agromyces sp.
CGTCGTGGCTCGGCACCGGCACGAGCGGCCGGTCGATGCCGAGCGCGAAGGCGTGCGCCGCGGCGATGCCGACGCGCAGCCCCGTGTACGGCCCGGGGCCCATGCCGGCTGCGACGCCCGAGAGGCGGGCGGGCGGCGCGCCGGCCTCGGCGAGCACCTCGGCGATGAGCGCGCCGATCACCTCGGCGTGGCGCTTGACGTCGTCGACGCCGCGCTCGGCGAGCACGCGCAGCTCGCCCGAGTCGCGGTCGCGATCGACGACTGCCGCGCTCGTGCCTGCCGAGGTGTCGATCGCGAGGAGCATGCCTCAAGCCTATGCGCCGGATCCGGGCTCCCGGGCCGCCCCGAGTACGCCCGGAGCCTCCCGGATCCGGTGCAGCAGCGGCCCGTGCAGGGTGAGCGTGCGGGGCTCGTCGGCCTCGAGGTCGTCGGGCACCTCGCCGGTGCGCCGCTCGATCACGATCTCGAGCCAGGCGTCGTGCTCGTCGTCGACGTATCCGGCAGCCCACTCGGCGACGACGACGGACCCCGCGAAGTCGAGGTCGAGATCGTCGAGCTCTGCCGCGGAGCCGAGCCGGTAGGCGTCGACGTGCACGAGCGGCGCACCGCCGGCGAGGCTCGGGTGGGTGCGGGCGAGCACGAAGGTGGGGCTCTGCACGGGGCCGCGCACGCCGAGGCCCTCGCCGATGCCGCGGGTGAGGGTCGTCTTGCCGGCTCCGAGCGGGCCCGTGAGGAGCACCAGGTCACCCGCGCGCAGCACCGCGCCGAGCCGGCGGCCGAGCGCCTCCATCGCCGCGGCGTCGCGGATCTCGAGCGAGGCCTCGTCGCTCACGCGCCACCGCCGTTCGGGCCGCCGACGTGACGGCGCGGCACGCGCGGCCCGATGCGCGTGACGATCTCGTAGCCGATGGTGTCGGCCGCGTCGCCCCAGTCGTCGGCCGAGGGCGCGCCGGTGGCGGGGTCGCCGAACAGCACGACCTCGTCGCCCACCTCGACCGGATCGTCGCCCAGGTCGACGAGGAACTGGTCCATCGCGATGCGACCCACCACGCGTCGCCGGGCGCCGCGCAGCAGCACCTCGGCCCGTCCGGAGGCCTGGCGCGGCACGCCGTCGGCGTAGCCGAGCGGCACGAGCGCCAGCGTCGTCGGGCGTTCCGCGTGCCAGGTGTGCCCGTAGGAGACCCCGTCGCCCGCCTCGATGCGCCGGACGGCGGCGACCCGGCCGCGCAGGGTCATCACCGGCACGAGGCCGAGCTCGGCCGAGGTCGTGCCGTCGCAGTACGGCGGGATGCCGTAGCACGCGATGCCGAGCCGCACGAGGTCGTAGCGCGACTCGGGCCGGCTGAGCGCGGCAGCGGTCGAGGCGATGTGGCGCAGCTCCGGCGCGAGGCCGGCGGCGGATGCCTCGGCGAGCGCGCGCTCGAAGGCCGCGAGCTGGGCCGCGTCGACCTCGGGCGAGGTGTTGGCGAGATGGCTGAAGACTCCGCGGACGCGAACCGCGCCCTCGCGCTCGAGCTCGGCCGCGAGCGCGACGACGGCAGGCCACTCGCTCGAGGGCACGCCGTTGCGGCTGAGGCCCGAGTCGATCTTGAGGTGCACGTTGGCCGTCAGCCCGGCGGCGCGGGCGTCGGCGGCGGCCCGGCGCAGCTGCTCGGCCGAGGAGAGGCCGAGGTCGATGCCCGCGGCGATCGCCTCGCCGAAGGCGGCGCCCGGGTCGTGCAGCCACGAGAGCACGGGCGCGTCGATGCCGGCCGCCCGCAGCGCGAGCGCCTCGTCGAGGTCGGCCGTGCCGAGCCAGCTCGCCCCGCCGGCGAGCGCCGCGCGGGCGACCGGTACGGCGCCGTGCCCGTATGCGTCGGCCTTGACGACCGCCATCGCCTGCGCCGGCGCGACGCGCGCCGCGAGCGTGCGCACGTTCGCGGTCACGGCGTCGAGGTCGATCACGGCCTCGCGGAAGGGCAGCCCGGTCATCGCGCTCCTCCGTCCTCCGGCGCCGCCCAGGCGCCGCGCTCGAGCACGACGAACGCGCTCGCGATGCCCGCGTCGTGGCTCATCGAGAGGTGTACGGCGTCGATGCCGAGCTCGCCGAGATGGTCGACCAGGGCGCCCGAGATCTCGAAGTCGGGGTTGCCCGAGGCATCCTGCACGATGCGCATGTCGTGCCAGCGGATGACCGCGTGGCCGCCGAGCGCCTTGATCAGCGCCTCCTTCGCGGCGAAGCGTGCGGCGAGCGATCGCGGCGGCCGACCGCGTTCGCTCTCGGCGAACAGCCGCTCGACGAGGCGCGGGGTGCGCAGGATCGACCGTTCGAAGCGGTCGATGTCGACCACGTCGATGCCGATGCCCGCGATCACCCGCGTCCTCCGTCCGTCATGCGCGCCCGTCGCGGATCCGACTACTCGACCGTCACCGACTTGGCGAGGTTTCGCGGCTGGTCGACGTCGAGCCCCTTCGCCTGCGAGAGCTCCATCGCGAACACCTGCAGCGGCACGACCGCGAGCAGCGGCTCGAACAGCGGCGCGGCGAGCGGGATGCGGATGACCTCGTCGGCGAACGGCAGCACGGCGGCGTCGCCGGCCTCGGCGATCGCGATCACGCGCGCGCCACGGGCCCGGATCTCCTGGATGTTCGAGACGACCTTGGGATGCAGGCTGTTCGGGTGGCGCGGGCTCGGCACCACGACGAACACCGGCTGACCGGGCTCGATCAGCGCGATCGGCCCGTGCTTCAGCTCGCCCGCGGCGAAGCCCTCGGCGTGGATGTAGGCGAGCTCCTTGAGCTTCAGCGCGCCCTCGAGGGCGATCGGGTACCCCACGTGGCGGCCGAGGAACAGCACCGAGCGGGTGTCGGCCATCCAGTGCGCGAGCTGCACGACCTTCTCGGACTCCTCGAGCACCGCCCGGAGCTTCTCGGGCACGGCCTGCAGCTCGGTCAGCTGCGCGGCGAGCTCGCCCGCCGTGAGGGTGCCGCGCACGCGCGCGAGGTGCAGGCCGAACAGGTAGAGCGCGGTGATCTGCGCGACGAAGGCCTTCGTCGACGCCACCGCCACCTCGGGGCCGGCGTGCGTGTACACCACGGCGTCGGACTCGCGCGGGATCGTCGCCCCCTGGGTGTTGCAGACCGAGATCGTCTTCGCGCCCATCTCGCGGGCGTACTTGACCGCCATGAGCGTGTCCATCGTCTCGCCCGACTGGCTGATCGACACGACGAGCGTGCCCTCGTCGATCACGGGCTCGCGGTAGCGGAACTCGTGGCTGAGCTCGACCTCGACCGGGATGCGCGCCCACTGCTCGATCGCGTACTTGGCGACGAGCCCCGCGTACGACGCGGTGCCGCACGCGATCACGGTGATGCGGCGGATGCCTCGCAGCGCCTCGTCGCCGAACTCCTCGAGCTCGGGGATGACGACCTGCTCGCCGGCGGCCCGCCCGCGGATCGTGTTCGCCACGGCCTCGGGCTGCTCGGCGACCTCCTTCGCCATGAACGACGACCATCCGCCCTTGTCGGCGGCCGAGGCGTCCCAGGCCACCTCGAAGGGCTCGTAGGCGACGGGGGTTCCCTCGAAGTCGGTGACGACGACCTCGTCGGCGGTGATCTCGACGATCTGGTCCTGGCCGATCGCGACCGCGCGCTTGGTGTACTCGACGAAGGCGGCGACGTCGGAGCCGAGGAAGTTCTCGCCGTCGCCGAGGCCGAGCACGAGCGGGGAGTTGCGCCGGGCGCCCACCACGAGCCCCGGCTCGTCGCGGTGCACGGCGAGCAGGGTGAAGGCGCCGTCGAGGCGCTGCACGGTCGCGCGGAACGCGGCTCGGAGGTCGCCCGTACGGCGCACCTCGCGGCCCAGCAGCACGGCGGCGACCTCGGTGTCGGTCTCGCTCTGGAAGGCGAAGCCCTCGCCCTGCAGCTCCTGCTTCAGCTCGGCGAAGTTCTCGATGATGCCGTTGTGGATGAGCGCGAGCCGGCCCTCGTCGCCGAGGTGCGGGTGCGCGTTGCCGTCGGTGGGACCGCCGTGCGTCGCCCAGCGGGTGTGGCCGATGCCCGTGCCGCCTTCGCTGAGGGGGTTGCGCTCGAGTTCGTCGGCCAGCACCTTCAGCTTGCCGGCGCGCTTGGCCGTCTCGAGCGAGCCGTCGCCGTCGATGACGGCGACTCCGGCCGAGTCGTACCCACGGTATTCGAGACGACGAAGGCCGCCCATGAGGACGTCGACGCTCGATCGCGCGCCGACGTATCCGACGATTCCACACATGGGCTCGATCCTACCGGCGGCTGGCTGGGCGGATGCCGCGCGGGCGGAGCCGTGCACACCGGACGGCGCCGCGGACCGACGCCGCGGGCATCCGCCGGGCGCCTCACTAGACTGTCCGGGTGCCAGACCCGCATCATCTCGCGCCGCACGCCTCGCAGATCTCGCCGTTCATCGAACTCGACCGGGCCGATTGGGCCGCGCTCGCCCCGTCGATGCCGTCGCCGCTGCAGGACACCGAGCTCGTACAGCTGCGCGGGCTCGGCGAGCCCCTCGACCCGCGCGAGGTCGCCGAGGTGTACCTGCCGCTCTCGCGCCTGCTGAACCTGTACGTCGGCGGCACGAAGTCGCTGCACAAGGTCACGAGCGAGTTCCTGCGCGAGCGGTTCGCCCCGACCCCGTTCGTCATCGGCGTCGCCGGCTCGGTCGCGGTGGGCAAGTCGACGATCGCCCGCCTCATGCGCGAGCTCCTGGCGCGCTGGGAGCACACTCCCCGGGTCGAGCTCGTCACGACCGACGGATTCCTGTTCCCCAACGCCGAGCTTGAGCGCCGCGGGCTCATGGCCCGCAAGGGCTTCCCCGAGTCCTACGACCGGCGCGCGCTGCTGCGCTTCGTGAGCGAGGTGAAGGCCGGGGCGTCAGAGGTGCGGGCCCCGTTCTACTCCCACCTCGCCTACGACATCGTGCCCGACGCGCAGATCACCGTGCGTCGGCCCGACGTGCTCATCGTCGAGGGCCTGAACGTGCTGCAGCCGCCCGGGCCCGGGCACCGGCTCGCCGTGAGCGACCTGTTCGACTTCACCATCTACGTCGACGCCCGCACGGGCGACATCGCCAGGTGGTACGAGGAGCGCTTCCTGAAGCTGCAGCGCGGCGCCTTCGCGAACCCGCGCTCCTACTTCCACCGCTACGCCTCCCTCTCGGAGGACGAGGCCCGGCTGCGGGCCAGGGAGATCTGGAAGACGATCAACGAGCCCAACCTGCTGCAGAACGTGCGACCGACCCGATCGCGGGCCTCGCTCGTGCTGCGCAAGAGCGCCGACCACACGGTGTCGAGCGTGCTGCTTCGAAAGCTCTGACGCCCGCGACGCGCAACGCCCGAACGCGAATCGCCCGCACCCCCTGAAGGGTGCGGGCGATTCGTGGAGGGGATCAGACCGCGAGCTCGGCCTCCACCACGGCGGCCAGGGCGGCGGCATGACGGTCGGCCTCGGGCTGCTCGGCCGCCTCGACCATGACCCGCACCATCGGCTCGGTGCCCGAGGGGCGCAGCAGCACCCGACCCGAGTCCCCGAGCTCGGCCTCGGCGGCCGCGACGGCGGCGGCGATCGCCGCGTTGCCGTCGAGGGAGTGGTGGTCGACGCCGCGCACGTTCACGAGCACCTGCGGGTACACCCGCATGACCGAGGCGAGCTCGGCCAGCGACTTGCCGGTGCGCGCCATCTCGGCGACGAGGTGCAGCCCGGTGAGGACGCCGTCGCCGGTCGTGGCGTACTCGCTCATGATGACGTGGCCCGACTGCTCGCCGCCGAGGGCGAGCCCGTGCTCGCCGAGCGCCTCGAGCACGTAGCGGTCGCCCACCTTGGTCTCGACGATGCGGATGCCGTGCTCGGCCATCGCGCGCTTCAGGCCCAGGTTCGACATGACGGTCACGACGAGCGTGTCGTCGGTCAGATGGCCGCGCTCCTTCATCGCGAGCGCGAGGATCGCCATGATGCGGTCGCCGTCGACGACGTTGCCCTCTGCGTCGACCGCGAGGCAGCGGTCTGCGTCGCCGTCGTGGGCGATGCCGACGTCGGCGCCGTGCTCGAGCACGGCGGCCTGCAGCTGGTCGAGGTGGGTCGAGCCGACGCCGTCGTTGATGTTGATGCCGTCGGGGTCTGCGCCGATCACGACGACCTCTGCGCCGGCGTCCCTGAAGGTCTCGGGCGACACCCCGGCCGCCGCGCCGTGGGCGCAGTCGAGCACGACCTTGATGCCGTCGAGGCGATTGGGCAGCGTGCCCAGCAGGTGCACGACGTAGCGATCCTCGGCGTCCGCGAAGCGGCGGATGCGGCCGACGCCGTCGCCGACCGGCGCGAGCTTCTGCTTGCCGAGGTACGACTCGATGCGGTCTTCCACCACGTCGGGCAGCTTCGTGCCGCCGAACGCGAAGAACTTGATGCCGTTGTCGGGGGCGGGATTGTGCGACGCCGAGATCATGACGCCGAAGTCGGCCTTGATCGAGTCGATCAGGAAGGCCGTGGCCGGTGTCGGGATGACGCCGGCGTCGAGCACGTCGACGCCGCTCGAGGCGAGGCCGGCCGCGACGGCGGCCGTGAGGAATTCGCCCGAGACCCGCGGGTCGCGTGCGACGACCGCGACGGGGCGACGCCCTGCGGCGCGGTTCTCGTCGGCGTGCCGCCCCTGGGTGAGGACGACGGCAGCCGCCTGGGCGAGGCCCAGGGCCAGGTCAGCCGTGAGTTCACGGTTGGCCAGGCCCCGGACCCCGTCGGTTCCGAAAAGCCGAGGCATACGGAGGAGTCCGGGAAACGCTTAGCGCTTCGAGAACTGGGGAGCCTTGCGGGCCTTCTTGAGACCGGCCTTCTTGCGCTCGATGACGCGGGCGTCACGGGTGAGGAAGCCGGCCTTCTTCAGGGTGGGGCGGTTGTTCTCGCGGTCGATCTCGTTGAGCGCACGGGCGATCGCGAGGCGCAGCGCACCGGCCTGGCCCGAGGGGCCGCCGCCGGTGATGCGGGCGATCACGTCGTACGAGCCGGTGAGCTCGAGCACGGTGAACGGGTCGGTGATGAGCTGCTGGTGGAGCTTGTTCGGGAAGTAGTCCGCGAACTCGCGGCCGTTCACCTTGATGGTGCCGGCGCCGGGCACGACGCGCACGCGGGCGATGGCCTGCTTGCGACGGCCGACGGCTGCGCCCGAGACGTTCAGCACGGGGCGGGCGGCGGCGGGAGCGGCCGTGGGCTCGCTCTCGGTCGTGTAGCTCTCAGGAGCCTGGTCGATCTGGTCTGCGATCTTCGCCATGGTGGTTCTGGGTCCTTTTCGAGAAGTCGAGTGCGCCGGGCTTACTGGGCGACCTGGGTCAGGGTGAACGGCTTCGGCTGCTGAGCCGCGTGCGGGTGCTCCGGGCCTGCGTAGACCTTCAGCTTCTTCAGCTGCTGACGGCCGAGCGAGTTCTTCGGGAGCATGCCGCGGATCGCCTTCTCGACGGCGCGGACGGGGTTCTTCTCGAGCAGCTCGGCGTAGCCGACCGCCTTGAGGCCGCCCGGGTAGCCCGAGTGGCGGTAGGCCTTCTTCTGCTCGAGCTTCTGGCCGGTGAGGGCCACCTTGTCGGCGTTGACGATGATCACGAAGTCGCCGGTGTCGACGTGGTTCGCGAAGATCGCCTTGTGCTTGCCGCGCAGGAGCGCGGCCGAGTGGCTGGCCAGACGGCCGAGCACGACGTCGGTGGCGTCGATGACGAGCCAGTCGCGCTGGATCTCGTCCTGCTTCGGGGTGTAGGTGCGCGTCACAGTAGTGCTGCTTTCTGATCGAGTGAGGGGTTCGTGAATCCCGCTCCGATGGGTATTCGCGCGCGATGCGGGCGAATGCCACGGTGGAGGGCTCAACATCGGATGCCGCCAGCAGTGACGACACCAAAGAGAGAGCTTAGCAGATCGGATGCCTCGGGCCGAACCGGCGCCCATCAGCCCTCGTCGTCGGGGTCGGCGACGCCGGCGACCAGCAGCTCCCGACGCGCACGCGTCTGCGCGGCGCGGGCGGCGAGCTCCGCCGCATCGGGGTAGCCGACCTCGGTCAGCACGAGTCCCTTCGCCGGCATGACCTTGAAGGCGCTCGTGCGCTCCCCCGCCGCCAGCAGCACGGCCGGGTCGCCCGGCGCGAGCCGGCCCTCGCCGACCGCGGCGCAGGCGCCGACCAGCGCGCGCACCATCGAATGGCAGAACGCGTCGGCCTGCAGCGAGGCGACGAGCACGCCGTCGTCGCGTCGCCGCCACCGGTACGACTGCAGGGTGCGGATCGTGGTCGCCTCGGGCCGCGGCTTGCAGAAGGCGGCGAAGTCGTGCAGCCCGACCAGTGAGCCGGCCGCCGCGTCCATCGCCTCGACGTCGAGCGCGCGGGGGAACCAGACCGTGCGGTTGCGGGCGAGCGGGTCGAGGTTCGCCGCGGCGTCGGCGACGCGGTACTCGTAGCGGCGCCACACGGCGGAGAACCTGGCGTCGAACCCGTCGGGGGCGACGTCGACGCGCGTGACCACCACGTCGGCGTCGGAGGCGCCGAGGATGCCCGCGATGCGGCGCTGCAGCACCGCGGCGCGCACTTCGGCCGCGAGCTCTGCACCGACCCCGGGCGCCCCGCCCGGCGTCGAGCCCGCGATCGCACCGGTCCTCGAGTGCCGCGGCGGGCGGTGCTCACCGCGGCGCGGACGGGTCACCGCCTCGAGCGCGCCGCGCGGGACGTCGAAGTGCGCGACCTGTCCGAGGGCGTGCACCCCGGCATCGGTTCGTC
>JBDIAF010000045.1:0-8604 GCA_039812245.1 Agromyces sp.
GCGAGGGCGTGACCGCCCGGCCCTGACCGCGCGACCGTGCATCGCGCGACCGTGACCGCGCGGGCGCGCGATGCACGGCGGATCGATCCCTGTCAATCCCGTTGAGGGCGACGCCGGCGGATGCGAACGTGGCCTCGGCGGCTTCGACCGGAGCACGCCGCTCAGGGAAGGGGACCCGACATGGGCATGGGAGACAAGGCCAAGCACGGCGCCGAAGAGGCGATGGGCAAGGTCAAGCAGGGCGTGGGCAAGGCCACCGGCGACGAGTCGCTCGAGGCCGAGGGGCACGCCGACGAGATGAAGGCCGACGCCAAGCAGGTCGGCGACGAGATGAAGGACGCCGGCGAGCGGGTGAAGGACGTCTTCACCGACCGCGACTGACCGGCGGGGCGAGGGAGACACGAGATGCCGAAGCAGACCCTGGACACCCCCGAGCAGCTGCTGCACTTCCAACTGCGCACCGCGATGACGATGGAGCACGACTCGCTCGCCGCCCTCGGCGAGCTCGCGGCCGCCGCGAAGAGCGCCGAGATCAAGAAGCTCTTCAGGCACCATTCCGATGAGACCCGTGAGCAGATCGCCAATCTGCAGCGCGTGTTCGAGGTGCTCGAGCTGCGCGAGTCGACCGCGCCCTCGCCGAGCACGAAGGGCATCAGCAAGCAGGCCGCCTCGCTGCTCGAGCGCAGTGCGCCCAAGCTGCGCGACCGGGCAGCGCTCGCGAGCGCCCTCGGCAACGAGCACTACGAGATCTCGGCGTACCAGTCCCTGCTCATCCCGGTCTCCGCGATGGGAGCCGTGGACGCCGAGCGCCTGCTGCAGGCGAACCTGGAGCAGGAGGAGCACACGAGCGAGGAGATCCGCAAGACCCTCGCATCGATCGCGGGCTGACCATGCCCCGCACGACGCCGTGGGCCGGTGGAGGAGCTTCACCGGCCCACGGCGGCGCCGAGCCCCACAGCGGCGCCGAGCCCCGCAGCGGCGCCGAGGCCCACGGCGCCGAGGCGCTGCGCACGCTGCACCGGCTCGACGAGCTCGTCGAACTGGTGCGCGATCGTCGCGGCCTGTGCGTGCGCTACTCCGAGGGGCCCGAGGCCGACGCCGGGCGCGGCAGCATCGACACCGAGAGCGGGCTCGAGCTGCCCGGCCTCTCGGTGAACCCGCTGGATGTCGAGGAGTGGTGGATCCGCCCCCTCGACGACTGGCTCGCCAGGCAGCTGTGCGACTACCACCACCTGAGCCTGCGCAACCCCGACCGCTTCGCGTGGGTGCTGCGCGGCCGGTTCGTCGGCCGCGGCCCCGACTGCGAGCCGCTGCTCGCCGAACCCGTTCCGGTCGCCCGGCTCGGCGAACAGCTGCTGCAGGAGGCGGAGGCGAGGTACCGCCGCAACTTCGACGCGGGGCACGGTCCCGAGTGAGCGGCCGCCGCCGGGGCATCCGGATCGTACGATTGGGGGGTGCGTCTCGTCGGAACCATCCGCCCCACCCAGACGGCCGAGCTGGAAGCGGTCGGGCACGACCGCGCCTCGGCGTACGAGGCGCTCTCGGCGCTCGTGCCGGAGGGCCACGAGCTGCTGCAGGCGCATTTCTCGATGAAGGCGGGCGTGGTCACCGCGAAGGGCGTCATCCGGCCCGCGCGCGCCGAGCAGATCGAGGTCGAGGCCCCGAGCTACGAGGCGGCGGATGCCGCGCTGCGCGAGCGGGTGCCCGAGGGCTACGTGCTGCTCGGGCGCACGATCGTCGGGTGACCCGACCGGGAACGAGCGGGCCGCGAGGCGGGAGGGGCGCATGGCGAAGGGGATCGTGGGCGGCGTGACCCGGCTGGTCGAGCGGGTGACCGCGTGGGCGCTCGAGCGCAAGCCCGTGCGCGCGTTCCTGCTCTACATGGAGCACCACGGGCCGATGCTGGCCGACAGCGTCACCTACCGCGCCCTCTTCGCCGTCTTCGCCGGCGTGCTGCTCGGGTTCTCGGTCGCGGGGGTCTGGCTCGCCGGGAACCCGCAGGCGATGGACGCGCTCGTCGAGGGCATCGACCGGGTCATCCCGGGGCTCATCGGGGAGGACGGGGCCATCGACCCCGACGACCTCATCCAGCCGCTGGCGTTCAGCGTCGCCGGCGTCATCGCCCTCGTGGGCCTGCTGGGCACCTCGATCGGCGCGATCGGCTCGCTCGGCATCGCGTTCCGGCAGATCGCCGACCAGCCGGCCGACACGACGTTCTTCGTGTGGGCGATGCTGCGCAACCTGGTGCTCGCGGTCGGGTTCGGCATCGCGCTCGGTGCGAGCGGCATCGTCACGGCACTCGGCTCGGCGGCGCTCGAGGCGCTGTTCGGGTGGTCGGGGCTGTCGGATGCCTCCGGCCTCGCGCACCTCGGCGGGCGCCTGCTCGCCGTCGTGGTCGTGCTCGCGGTCGACGCCGTGGCGATCGCCGTGCTGTTCCGGGTGCTGTCGGGCCTGCGACCGCGCGGGCGCTCGCTGTGGACGGGCTCGCTGCTCGGCGCGGTCGGGCTCGGGGTGCTGCAGCTGCTGTCCGAGCTGTTCATCGGCGGCGCCTCGGCGAATCCGCTGCTGGCCTCGTTCGCCGCGCTCGTGGCCCTGCTCCTCTGGCTCAACCTCTCGAGCCAGGTGATCCTGATCGCCGCGGCGTACATCGTGACGGGCGTCGACGAGGAGCACGACCGGGTGCTCGCCCGCTACGGGGCGCCGACCGTCGCCGTGCGCCGCCTGCAGCGCGCCGAGCGTCGTGCGATGGCCGCCGTCGCCGAGGTCGAGGCGGCGCGCGCCGAGGTCGATCGCGAACGAGGGCGCTGAGCTATCGCGTGACCTCGGCGAGCAGGCGCTCGAATCCGGCGTCGTCGACGCGGAACCCTGCGTCGGACAGGCGGTCGCGCAGCATCGTCGCCGCGTCGTCGGCGTGGCCGAGGCGCACGTCGTCGCGCACCTGCTGCAGCAGGCCCCGCAGCTTCGCCTCCCCGCTCGCCTCGGTGGCGCCGTCCTCGACGGGCTCGTCCTGCACTGCCGGCTCCTGCTCGGTCATGGCGCGCTCCTTCACGGGAAAGGGAAAGGCCCGGGTTCCGTCGAGTGGAACCCGGGCCGGCTGAGCCCCTGCGGGACCGCCCCCTTGTCGCCCCCTAGCGACGAGATCCATTGCAGCAGCGATCGCGCCGGCGCGGCAGGGGGTTGACACGGGGTGCGAGCAGCGTCACGCTGAGGCGAGTTCTTGGAGCCGAAGACGGGAATCGAACCCGCGCTGTCTGCTTGGGAAGCAGAAGTTCTACCATTGAACTACTTCGGCGTGCGAGGCATCCGTCTGGAGGCCACCCAGCCATCGTAGCAACTAGGCTGGGCGCGTGCTGCTCTCCGACCGCGACATCCGTGCCGAACTCGACCGCGAGCGCATCCGCCTCGAGCCGAGCGACCCGGCGATGCTGCAGCCGTCGAGCGTCGACGTGCGCCTCGACCGGTACTTCCGGCTGTTCGACAACCACAAGTACCCCTTCATCGACCCGTCCGAGGACCAGCCCGAGCTCACCCGCCTCATCGAGGTGCAGCCCGACGAGGCGTTCATCCTGCACCCGGGCGAGTTCGTGCTGGGCTCGACCTACGAGCAGGTCACCCTGCCCGACGACATCGCGGCCCGGCTCGAGGGCAAGAGCTCGCTCGGCCGTCTCGGCCTGCTGACCCATTCGACGGCCGGCTTCATCGACCCCGGCTTCACCGGGCACGTCACGCTCGAGCTCTCGAACGTGGCGACCCTGCCGATCAAGCTGTGGCCGGGCATGAAGATCGGCCAGCTCTGCTTCTTCCGGCTCTCGTCGCCGGCCGAGAAGCCCTACGGCTCGAGCGAGTACGCGAGCCGCTACCTCGGGCAGCGCGGGCCGACGGCGTCGCGGTCGTTCCAGAACTTCCACCGCACCGACGTCGGCGCCACCGACGCCGGGGCGCGCGGCAACTAGACCCGGCGATCCGCCGGGCGGCCCCCGCCGGCGCCCCACCGCCCGGCGCGCGAGTCAGGGGGCGGTCACGCTCGCGCTCCAGGTGACGCCGAAGCGGTCGGTGAGCATCCCGAAGCCGGCGGTCCAGGCGGAGGCGGCCAGCGGCTCGACGATGACGGCGTCGACCGCCAGGCGGTCCCAGTAGTGCTGCAGCTCGTCGAGGTCCTCGGACCCGATGGAGACGAACAGCGCCTGGTCGGTCACGGTCATGTCGTTCTCGCGCCGAGTCGATCCGCCGCCGGCGATCGAGCCCTCGGTCCGCCCCGGGATGTCGTAGGCCATCAGGCGGAAGCCGTTGTCCGCGACCAGGAGGCCGAACACGATCTTGTCGGCGCCGGGGGCCTCGGGGGGCATGCCGAACTCCGCGTAGGTGCTCAGCACGGCGTGGCCGCCGAAGACCGCCTGGTAGAACTCCAGCGCCTGGCGCGCGTCTCCGCGGAAGTTGAGGTGGGTGGTCGTCTGGATGGTCATCTCTGCTCCTTCGAGTACTCGGCCCGATCGGCCGCTGCGACAACGATCTCAGCCGAGTAGGTCAGCTTCTGTCCTGCACTCGGATTAGGGTGAAGCACATGACCATGACGTCGCGGCTGCTGAAGCTCCTGTCGCTGCTGCAGACGCGACGCGAGTGGCCCGGGCCGCTCCTGGCCGCGCGCCTCGAGGTCAGCGATCGGACGGTTCGCAGGGACGTCGGGCGGCTGCGCGAGATGGGCTACAACATCGAGGCCGCGATGGGGCCCGACGGCGGGTACCGGCTCACCGCAGGGGCCGAGCTCCCGCCCCTGCTCTTCGACGACGACCAGACCGTCGCCGTGGCGCTCGCCCTGCAGGCGGCGCCGGCCGTCGGCGCCGATATCGAAGAGGCGGCGGTCCGAGCGCTCGGCACCCTGCGCCAGGTCATTCCCCCGCGCCTCAGGCATCGACTCGACGCGCTCGACGTCACGGCGGTCGGGAGCCCGGGCGAAGCGGCGCGCGCGAGCGTCTCCGCGGGTGAGCTGGTCGCGCTCGCGGACGCCATCCGGCACCGACGGGTCCTGCGATTCGACTACCTGCGGCACTCGGCCGTCGTCCCCGACGCCCCGCCGTCCGCGCCTCGCCGAGCGGAGCCGCACCACCTGGTCACCTCCCACGGGAGGTGGTACCTCGTCGCATGGGACCTCGACCGCGACGACTGGCGGATCTTCCGCGCCGACCGCATCCGCCGGCGCGTCCCCGACGGCCCGCACTTCACTCCGCGGACCATCCCCGGAGGCGACGTCGACGAGTTCGTGTCCGCGCGCTTCAAGGGCTCGGAGGTCGACGAGTGGCCCTGCCGCGGCGCGGTGCTGCTGCATCTGCCCGCGCGCGAGGTGCTGCCCTTCGCCGGCGACGGCACCGTCGTCGCCGTCGACGAACACCGGTGCAGGCTCGAGGCGGGATCGTGGTCGTGGGAGGCGCTGGCCGCCTCGTTCGGCAGGTTCGACGTCCCGATGGAGGTCGTCGAGCCTCCGGAGCTCGCCGCGGCGTTCGGGGTGCTCGCGGAGCGCTACGCCGCTGCGAGCGAAGGGACCGCCGGCCGCGCGGCGCACCGGGCTCGATGATGCCGGGTGGTGGTCAGCGGCGGGCGCCCGGTGAGACGGATGCCTCGCGCACGACGCCGAGCGCATCGACCCCGGCGAGTCCCGACGCGGTGAACGCCGCGACCGCGTCGAGCGTGGTGTCGTGCCCGAGCACGCGGGAGTGCCCGCTGCCCGACACCGGGACGTAGCGGGCGCGCTCGCCGTGGGCGGCCAGCAGGCGCTCGCTCTCGGTCGACGCGACCTCTCGGTCGGCGGTGTCGTGCACGAGCAGCAGCGGCACGCCGGCCGGCAGCGGCTCGGCGACCCGGTCGAAGCGGCGCCACGCGGTGGCCTCGTCGAGCTCGGGCATGACCTGCCGTGCGAATGCGGTGCCGAGGGCGGCTGCCGTGCGGTCGCCGAGGCCGAGCGCGGCGCTGAACGCGTCGGTGGTGTACCGGGCGTCGGCGACGCTCGCGATCGCGACGACGCCGTCGGTCGCGACGCCCTCGTGCACGGCGGCGAGGGTCGCCGAGGCGCCGAGCGAGTGCCCGATCACCGAGCGGAAGCGGCCGAGCCGCTGCTGCAGCGCCTCGATGGCGGCGACCCAGTCGCGGATGTCGGTGCGCCGGCCGGCCGAGTCGCCGTGCGCGGGGGCGTCGAAGGCGACGAGCCGCAGGCCCTCGGCGCGCAGCTCGCGCACGATGGGTGCGAACTGGCTCGCCCGGCCGCGCCAGCCGTGCACGAGCAGCACGACGTCGGGGCCGTGGCCCCACTCGTAGCCGGCCAGTCGGCGACCGCCCGCCGAGAACGCGAAGCGGCGGGCCGCCTCGTGGATGCCGCGCTCGTGCGGGCTCACCGTGCGCGTCGGACGGGTGCTGCGGAAGACCGGCAGCACGAGCCGGGCCGCGAGCCCGGGGGAGCGCTGCTCGACGGCGCGGGCGGCGGCGATGCGGGCGGCGACGGCGACTGGCACCTTCGGCATGACGGCTCCTCTGCGCGATCGGCTGCCGCGGGGCATCCGAAATCAATACGAACGATCGTACGTATGACTATACGCACGATCGTGCGTAAAATCGAGAGCGGAAGGCGGAGACATGGACCAGGTGATCGACGGGCGCCGCGTACGCGGTGACGCCTCGCGCCGCGCCGTGCTGGCGCAGGCCGTCGACCTCGCCTCGGTCGAGGGCCTCGCGCACCTCTCGATCGCCCGCATCGCCGACGCCGCGGGCATGGGCAAGTCGAGCGTCGCCACGCTGTTCGGCAACAAGGAACGGCTGCAGCTCGCGACCGTCGAGACCGCAGCCGAGCGCTTCATCGCCACGGTCGTCGTCCCCGCGCGAGTGCACCCGCGCGGGGTGAAGCGCCTCGTCGCGCTGCTCGACCGCGTCGTCGCCTACTCGCAGGACCGGGTGTTCCCCGGCGGCTGCTTCTTCTCGGCCGCTGCCGCCGACTTCCACGCCGGCCCAGAGGGCGAGGTGCGCGACGCCATCGCCGCCCAGCTCGAGTTCTGGCTCGGCTACCTCGCCGCGACCGCTCGATTCGCCGCCGAACGCGGCGAGCTGCCGGGTCTCGATCCCGACGGCGACGGACCCGAGCAGCTCGCCTTCGAGCTGCAGGGCACGTTCGAGTTCATGAACCTCATGGCCGTCATCCGCGACGACGAGCTGCCGTACACGAGGACGCGCCGCGCGTACCACGCGCGCCTGCTCGCACTCGGGGTTCCCGCGGAGCTCGCCGACCGGGTGCTCGAGCCGGGTGCGGCGCTCGGCGCCTGAGCGCGGCATCCGCGAGCGCACGCGGGTGCCCGCCCGCCCACGGGCACGGGTCCGGGCCGTGCGGGTTGTCGGTGACGAGCGTGCGGACGATGCTGATCAGCACGACGACCGTCCAGAAGGCCGCCGGCAGGTGGCGCCGGGTGGCGAACTGCGCGACGAGGGCGATCCCGAGCCCGAGCGCGTCGTTCAGGTAGTCGGCGGCCGTCTCGCCGGTCGTGGTCGAGAGCACCTTGATGATCCAGAACACCAGGGTGACCTCTGGCACGCGGTTCCAGAGCACGGTGCGGGCATGTTCGGCGGCTGCCGCGGTCAGGCCGGGAAGCGGCTGCGACGGGTTCGACATGCGCCCAACCGTGCCCGGCGCGGCTGACCGCCCGCCCCGACGACGGGCCGATGCGTCTGTGAAAGCTCACACGCGTTCGGCACGGGTCATCGGCCCCTGTTTGCGGGGTCGGTATTGAGAGGTGGAAACGATAGAGGTGGATACACTTCTTTCACGCCCGCCGGATCGCGGCCGATAGACCGAGGAGGGCTCTGCACGATGACAGCCGTAGCGGGTATTGCCGCGTTCATTCTTTCCCTTCTGATCAGCTATCAGCTCTTCCCCGCATCGGACGTTCCCGGCGACATGGGGTACGCGATGGCTCGTCTCCTGTTCACGGTCGCGATCACGGTCCTTGTATCGGTGCTGGTGAGCAAACTTCGGAACCGCCAGGATGGCCGACCTCAGCAGCAGGAAAACGCGGCGCGGGCGAACGGTGCGGGGCAGGGAGCCCCGGTCAGGGATATGGCCGCCAGCGAGACGAACCGCCACGTTGCGGTGCAACTGGCCGCTGCCGGCGGGATGGGTGGCATCATGGCGCGCCAATGGTTGAGCGCATTCGACCGGGATTCGAGCGTGCCTGCTTTCGGCGTCCGGCCCTATTGGACACCGACAGGTCCAGGGGGTACGCCTCAGCTGCTTTCGACGGTCGGTTTCCAGAGCCTCGATGAACGACTGCGATACGTGCGCGAGGTCGACGCTGGTGACCCATTGCTCAGGATCATGATCGACGACCCCAGTCCGTCTGTTCGGGAAGCCGTCCTTACGAAGCTCGGCCGATCGTGAAGAGGAGCCGTCTGCGGAAACGGACGTAGTGGCCCGCCGGAACCTTACGTAGGGTCGTGCAGTCGCTCAGCTCGCGGTGACGAGGGCGAGCGAGGTGTCGCCGCAGGGCAGCACGCCGCCGCCTCCGGGCAGCGCGACGGCCTGCGCCTGCGTCGCGCCGGAGGCATCCGCTCCGCCCGACTCGCGTTCGCGCA
>JBDIAF010000046.1:0-8538 GCA_039812245.1 Agromyces sp.
CGCCCGCCGATGTCGCCCGGCCCGAGGCGGTCCTCGCCCTGGCCGCGGGCCGGCCGACGGTACCGCTGTGGCGCAACGAGGCCGGCGGGCTCGCGTTCCGCATCCCGGGCGAGACGCCGCTGGTCGTGAAGTGGAACCCGCGCGGCTCGGGCGAGTCGCTCGCCGACGAGGCCGCGCGGATGCGCTGGCTGGCCGGGCGGTTCCCCGCGCCGGTGCCCGAGGCATCCGGCGCCGACGCCGAGGGCGAGTGGCTGGTCACGCGCGCGATCGACGCCCGGTCGGCGGTCGACTCCCGGTGGCTCGCCGATCCGGCGACCGCGGTGCGCGCGATCGGGGTCGGACTGCGCCGCCTGCACGACGAGCTGGATGCCTCGGCCTGCCCGTACGCGTGGGGCGCGCCCGAGCGGCTCGCGGTGCTGCGCGACGACGGCGTCGCCGTGCCCGACGCGCTTCGCCTGGCACCGCCCGTCGACCGGCTCGTGGTGTGCCACGGCGATCCGTGCGCACCGAACACGCTCATCGACGACGCGGGGCGATTCGCGGCGATCGTCGACGTCGCCCGGTTGGGCGTCGCCGACCGGTGGGCCGACCTGGCCGTGGCCAGCATGAGTCTCGACTGGAACTACGGCGGGGGCTGGCGAACGGCGTTCTTCGATGCGTACGGCATCGAGCCCGACCCGGTTCGCCTCGCGTACTACCGCGGGCTCTGGGAGGCGGAGTGAGTGTCGGGGGCGATCGCTAGGCTTGGCCCGTGAGCGAGATCCCCGCCGTGAGCGACCCTGCCGACGAGTTCGAAGCCCTGGATTTCGAGGCCGCGCGCGCCGAGGCCGACCGGCTGACGGCGCGCATCGAGGCGGCCCGCACGGCCTACTACGGCGACGGCGACTCGCCGCTGTCCGACGCCGAGTACGACGCCGACTTCCACCGGCTCGAGGCGCTCGAGCGGGCGTTCCCCGAGCTCGCCGGCCAGGACAGTCCGACCCAGCAGGTCGGCGCCGCCGTCGTCTCCGCCGGGTTCCCCGAGCACGAGCACGCCGAGCGCATGCTGAGCCTCGACAACGTGTTCTCGATCGACGAGTTCCGCGACTGGGCGGCGAAGACGCAGGCGGCCGCGGGGCGGCCCGTGCACTGGCTGTCCGAGCTCAAGATCGACGGGCTCGCCATCAGCCTCGCCTACCGCGACGGCGTCCTCGAGACGGCGACGACGCGCGGCAACGGCGAGGTCGGCGAGGACATCACCGAGAACGTCGACTTCATCCCGGTCATCCCGCGACGGCTCGAGGGCTCCGGCTTCCCCGAGTTCTTCGAGGTGCGCGGCGAGGTGTTCCTGCGCACCGTCGACTTCGAGGCGCTCAACGAGCGTCAGCACCAGCTGCAGGCCGCGTACGAGGCCGACGAGCTCGCCAAGGGGCGGCCGGCCGACGCGATCAAGACGAAGTACCCCGAGTTCGCCAACGCCCGCAACACCGCCGCCGGCAGCCTGCGCCAGCGCCGCGAGAAGAAGAGCGAGTTCGAGCTCGGCCTCATGCGGGAGCGGCTCGGGCGGCTCTCGCTCTACCTCCACGGCATCGGCGCCTGGGCCCACCCCGACGTGCGCGCGCAGTCCGAGATCTACGGCCTGCTCGCGAGCTGGGGGCTGCCGGTGTCGCCGCACTCGCGGGTGTTCGCGAGCGTCGACGAGGTGGCGGACTACATCGCCGACCGCGGCGAGCACCGGCACGACGTCGAGCACGAGATCGACGGCATCGTCGTCAAGGTCGACGAGCTCGAACTTCACGCCGAGCTCGGCGCCACCAGCCGGGCGCCCCGCTGGGCGATCGCCTACAAGTACCCGCCCGAAGAGGTGCACACGAAGCTCCTCGACATCGTCGTCGGCGTCGGCCGTACGGGCCGGGCCACCCCCTACGCCGTGATGGCCCCGGTCAAGGTCGCCGGCTCCACCGTGCGCCAGGCGACGCTGCACAACCAGCAGGTCGTCCGGGCCAAGGGCGTGATGATCGGCGACACCGTGGTGCTGCGGAAGGCCGGCGACGTGATCCCCGAGATCCTCGGTGCCGTCGACTCGGCGCGCGACGGCACCCAGGTCGAGTGGCACATGCCCGAGCGCTGCCCCGAGTGCGGCACTCCGCTGCGCGCGATGAAGGAGGGCGACATCGACCTGCGGTGCCCGAACGCCCGCTCGTGCCCCGCTCAGGTGCGCGGGCGCGTCGAGCACATCGGCTCCCGCGGCGGGCTCGACATCGAGGCCCTCGGCGAGGTCACGGCGGCGGCGCTCACGCAGCCCTCGTTCCCGGCCGAGCCGCCGCTGCCGACCGAGGCGCGGCTGTTCGAGCTCACGCTCGACGAGCTCGTGCCCATCGAGGTCGTCGTGCGCGACGCCGAGACCGGCGAGCCCAAGTTCGACGACGAGACCGGCGAGCCGGTCAAGCGCGCCCCGTTCCAGAAGGTGCGCATCACGTACCCGCCGGGAACCGAGGCGATGAGCGCCGCCGAACGCCGTGCTGCCGGGGTCAGGAAGGACTTCCGCGAGATCGGGCCCTCCGAGGCGGCGACGAAGCTGCTCTCCGAGCTCGAGAAGGCCAAGACCAAGCCGCTCTGGCGCCTCATCGTCTCCCTCAACATCCGCCACGTCGGGCCGGTCGCGGCGCGGGCGCTGGCCGACTGGTTCGGCTCGCTCGATGCGATCCGCGCCGCCGATCGCGACCAGCTGGCTGAGGTCGAGGGCGTCGGCGGCATCATCGCGGACTCGCTCATCGACTGGTTCGGCGTCGACTGGCACGTGGACATCGTCGAGCGCTGGACGGCCGCGGGCGTGCGCTGGGAGACCCCCGGGCATCCCGGCCCCGGCGCCGCGGCCGAGGCCGGCGGCGTGCTGGCCGGCCTGACCGTCGTCGCGACCGGCTCGCTCGAGGGATTCACCCGCGAGGGCGCGCAGGAGGCGATCATCGCCGCCGGCGGCAAGGCGGCGTCGAGCGTCTCGAAGAAGACCGACTTCGTCGCGGCAGGGCCCGGCGCGGGCTCGAAGCTCGCGAAGGCCGAAGAGCTCGGAATCCGGGTGCTCGACGCCGCGCAGTTCGCCGTGCTCGTCACCGAGGGGCCGGCCGCGCTCGACGCCTGAGCGGCGGCGAGGCATCCGGCGCCCCGGCCGCGCTCGCTCGGCATCGAGCCGCTCGAATGGGGAGTCGAGCTGCTCGAATAGGATGGGGTCATCCCCGTCACGACACGTTCGGAGCAGCATGCCTGAAATCAGTGCGGAGCAGGTCGCCCATCTCGCGACCCTCGCTCGCATCGCGCTCACCGAGGAGGAGATCGCGCACCTCACCACCGAGCTCGGCCAGATCATGCAGGCCGTCGAGCAGGTGAACAAGGTGGCGACCCCCGACGTCCCGCCGACGAGCCACCCGATCCCGATGCACAACGTCTTCCGCGAGGACGTCGTGACCGACGACGTGCTCACGGTCGACCAGGCCCTCTCGGGCGCCCCCGAGCGCGACGGCGACCGCTTCGTCGTCTCGGCGATCCTGGGGGAGGAGCAGTGAGCCACGCAGACGAGCTGACCCGCCTCAGCGCGGCAGACCTCGCCGGCCGCCTCGCCTCCGGCGAGGTCACCTCGGTCGAGGCGACCCGCGCCCACCTCGACCGCATCGCCGCCGTCGACGGCGCCGTGCACGCCTTCCTCCACGTCGCCGGCGAGCGGGCGATCGACGCCGCCGCCGCCGTCGACGCCGCCCGCGCCGCGGGCGAGCCCCTCGGCGAGCTCGCGGGCGTGCCGATCGCCGTGAAGGACGTCCTCGTCACCGAGGGCATGCCGTCGACCTCCGGCTCGAAGATCCTCGAAGGGTGGGTGCCGCCCTACGACGCGACGCCCGTGCGCAAGGTGCGCGAGGCGGGCCTCATCCCGCTCGGCAAGACGAACATGGACGAGTTCGCCATGGGCTCCTCCACCGAGCACTCGGCATACGGTCCGACCCACAATCCGTGGGACCTCGAGCGCATCCCCGGCGGCTCCGGCGGCGGATCGGCCGCCGCGGTGGCCGCCTTCGAGGCGCCGCTGGCCCTCGGCAGCGACACGGGCGGCTCGATCCGCCAGCCCGCGCACGTCACCGGCACGGTCGGCGTGAAGCCGACCTACGGCGCCGTCAGCCGCTACGGCTCGATCGCGCTGGCCTCGAGCCTCGACCAGATCGGCCCGGTCACCCGCACGGTGCTCGACGCGGCGCTGCTGCACGACGTCATCGCCGGGCACGACCCGCACGACTCCACCTCGATCGCCGAGCCGTGGCCCTCGATGGCCGCCGCCGTGCGCTCGGCCGACGTGAGGGGCCTGCGCATCGGCGTCGTGAAGGAGCTCGACACCGACGGCTTCCAGGCGGGCGTGCGTCAGCGCTTCCACGAGTCGCTCGAACTGCTCGAGAAGCAGGGCGCCGAGATCGTCGAGGTCTCCGCTCCGAACTTCGAGCACGCGATCGCCGCGTACTACCTGATCCTGCCCGCCGAGGCATCCTCGAACCTCGCGAAGTTCGACTCCGTGCGCTTCGGCCTGCGGGTCACGCCCGAGGGCGGCGGCACGGTCGAGCAGGTCATGTCGGCGACGCGCGAGGCCGGCTTCGGTCCCGAGGTGAAGCGCCGCATCATCCTCGGCACCTACGCCCTCTCGGCCGGATACTACGACGCGTACTACGGCAGCGCGCAGAAGGTGCGCACCCTCGTGCAGCGCGACTTCGACGCCGCGTTCGCGAAGGTCGACGTGCTCGCCACCCCCACCGCGCCGACCACGGCGTTCAAGCTCGGCGAGAAGCTCGACGACCCGCTGGCGATGTACCTGAACGACGTCGCGACGATCCCCGCGAACCTCGCGGGCGTGCCCGGCATCTCGTTGCCCGCGGGCCTCGCGCCCGAAGACGGCCTGCCCGTCGGCATCCAGTTCCTCGCGCCCGCGCGCCAGGACGCCCGCCTGTACAACGTCGGCGGCGCGCTCGAGCAGCTGCTCGTCGCCGAGTGGGGCGGCCCGCTGCTGGCGAAGGCGCCCGACCTCTCCACCCACGAGCTCACCGCGACCGAGGAGGGGGCACTCTGATGGCCCGCGTCGAACTGATGGACTACGAGAAGGCCCTCGAGCTCTTCGAGCCGGTGATCGGCCTCGAGGTGCACGTCGAGCTCAACACCGAGACGAAGATGTTCTCGCCCGCGCCGAACCCGGCGAACGAGAAGTACCACGGCGCCGAGCCCAACACGCTCGTCTCGCCGGTGTGCCTCGGCCTGCCCGGCTCGCTGCCCGTCGTGAACGGCGAGGCGGTGACCAAGTCGATCTCGCTCGGGCTCGCGCTGGGCTGCTCGATCGCCGAGTCGAGCCGCTTCGCCCGCAAGAACTACTTCTACCCCGACCTCGCGAAGAACTACCAGATCTCGCAGTACGACGAGCCGATCGCGTTCGAGGGCTCGGTCGAGGTCGAGCTCGCCGACGGCCGCACCTTCCAGGTGCCCATCGAGCGCGCGCACATGGAGGAGGACGCCGGCAAGCTCACGCACGTGGGCGGGGCGACCGGCCGCATCCAGGGCGCCGAGTACTCGCTCGTCGACTACAACCGCGCCGGCGTGCCCCTCGTCGAGATCGTCACGAAGCCGATCTTCGGAGCCGAGGCCGACGCCCCCGAGCTCGCGAAGGCGTACGTCTCGACGATCCGCGACATCGCGATCTCGCTCGGAATCTCCGAGGCGCGCATGGAGCGGGGCAACCTGCGCTGCGACGCCAACGTGTCGCTGCGGCCGCGCGGCACCGAGAAGCTCGGCATCCGCACCGAGACGAAGAACGTCAACTCCTTCCGCTCGATCGAGCGCGCCGTGCGCTACGAGATCCAGCGGCAGGCGGCGATCCTCGCGAAGGGCGGCACGATCACCCAGGAGACGCGGCACTGGCACGAGGACACGGGCACCACGAGCCCGGGCCGCCCGAAGTCCGACGCCGACGACTACCGCTACTTCCCCGAGCCCGACCTCGTTCCGGTCGAGCCGTCCCGCGAACTGGTCGACGAGTTGCGCGCGGCGCTGCCCGAGGCTCCCGCGGCACGCCGTCGCCGCCTGAAGGCCGAGTGGGGCTTCTCCGACATCGACTTCCAGGGCGTCGTCAACGCGGGCCTGCTCGTCGAGGTCGAGGCGACCATCGCCGCCGGCGCGTCTCCTGCGTCCGCCCGCAAGTGGTGGACGGGCGAGCTCCTGCGCATCGCGAACGCCGAGGGCACGGAGCCGTCCGCGCTCGTCGAGCCCGCGGCCGTCGCAGAGCTGCAGCAGCTCGTCGACGCCGGAACGCTCACGGACAAGCTCGCGCGCCAGGTGCTCGAGGGCATGATCGCGGGCGAGGGCACGCCGCAGCAGATCGTCGACGCCCGCGGCCTCGCCGTGGTGTCCGACGACGGCGCCCTCATCGCCGCGATCGACGAGGCGCTGGCCGCACAGCCCGACGTGCTCGCGAAGATCCGCGACGGCAAGGTGCAGGCCGCCGGCGCCGTCATCGGTGCCGTGATGAAGGCCATGCAGGGCAAGGCCGACGCCGCGCGGGTGCGAGAGCTCGTGCTCGAGCGCGCGAGCGCGCAGTAGGCGGCGGCTTCCGGAGCCGGGTGCGATCAGCAGGAACGCACCCGGCTCCCAGCCGTCTCAGGGCTGCGATCGATAGGCTCGGTCGTCCCGACACGAGTGAGGACACCATGGGATTCTTCGACCGGCTCTTCGGCGCTCCCGAGCCCCAGCCGCCGCAGGCGCGGCCCGTGCCGCAGGCGCCGCAGGCGGCCCGCCTGAGCGAGGACGAGCTCGCCATCGAGCGGTACCGGTACCTGCTGCGCACCGCACCGCCCGAGTCGATCGAGCAGGTGCATGCCGAGGCGTTCGCGAAGCTCACTCCCGAGCAGCGTCAGCAGGTGTTCCGTGCGCTCTCCGAGCAGGCGCCCGAGGGAGAGCGACTCGTCTCCGACGAGCCGAGCGCGCTCGCCCGCGCGGCCACCCGCCAGGAGCTCCGCCAGCCCGGCAGCATGGAGCGCGCCTTCGCCGGCGGCAGGGCCGGCGCGCAGGGCGGGCCATCCTTCGGGCAGATGGTCGGCAGCTCGCTGCTCGGCACGGTGGCGGGCGTGGTCATCGGCTCGGCGATCGCGCAGGCGTTCCTGCCCGACCCCGGCGCGCTCGAGGCATCCGACCAGGGCGCCGACTCGGGCGACGCCGGAGCCGATGCGGGCAGCGTCGACGCCGCGGGTGCCGACGGCTACGGCGACGGCGGAGGATTCGGCGACGGCGGAGGATTCGGCGACTTCGGCGGGGGCGATTTCGGCGGCGGCGACTTCGGGTTCTGACGCGCCCGCACGGCGGCGCCGCTGCGCCGGGGCAGTGTCCGCGGCACGGGATAGGGTCGCATCATGAGCAAGCAGGACGGCTCGTCGCGGCAGGTCACGACGGGCCCCGTCGACGACTCGGGCACGCCCATCCTGCACGTCGACATGGACGCGTTCTTCGTGTCGGTCGAGCTGCTCAGCCGACCCGAGCTGCGCGGCAAGCCCGTGCTCGTGGGCGGCACCGCGGGTCGCGGCGTGGTCTCCGCCGCGAGCTACGAGGCACGACGGTACGGCGTGAACTCGGCGATGCCCATGTCGACGGCGCTGCAGCGCTGCCCCAACGCGATCGTGCTGCGCGGCGACTACCGCAAGTACAGCGAGTACTCGGCCCGGGTGCTGCAGATCTTCAACGAGATCACGCCGCTCGTCGAGCCGCTCTCGATCGACGAGGCCTTCCTCGACGTGTCGGGCGCCCGGCGCCTGCACGGCAGCCCGGCCGAGATCGCCTGGACGATCCGCGAGCGCGTGCGCGGCGAGACCGGGCTCACCTGCTCGGTCGGCGTCGCCGCGTCGAAGTACGTCGCGAAAGTCGCGTCGGGGCGGGCGAAGCCCGACGGCATGCTCGTGGTGCCCGCCGCCGAGACGGTGGCGTTCCTGCATCCGCTGCCGGTGTCGGCGCTCTGGGGCGTGGGCCGGGTCACCGAGCAGTCCCTGACCAGGCTCGGCCTGCACACCGTGGGCGATGTCGCCGAGATGCCGCGCGACGCGCTCGAGCGCGCGGTCGGGCCGGCGCTCGCGGAACGACTGCTGCGCCTCGCGAACGGCATCGATCCTCGCGACGTGTCCATCCATCGGGCTGAGAAGTCGGTCGGTCACGAGATCACCTTCGGGCACGATCTCAGCGATCCCGCCGAGCTGCGCCGGGCGCTGCTCGACCTCTCGGGCAACGTCGCGGTGCGCCTGCGTCGCGCCGGCATGGTGGGCCGCACCGTCGTGCTGAAGCTCCGCTACGAGGACTTCCGCACGGTGACCCGCTCGCGCACGCTCGCGGAGCCGACCGACGTCGCCCGGCGCATCTACGAAGAGGCCGCCGCTGCGCTCGGCGAGCTCGTCGGCCGCGGCGAGCGGGTGCGCCTCATCGGCGTGCGGGCCGAGCAGCTGCGCCCCTCGGATGCCGGTGCCGCCCTCTGGGATCCCGACGAGGAGTGGCGCGATGCCGAGC
>JBDIAF010000047.1:0-8448 GCA_039812245.1 Agromyces sp.
CGGCGCCGGCAGCCGGGCGAGCACGGCCGCGAGCAGCTCGCCGTCGAGCTCGACGACGAGCTGCGCGGCGCCGGGCAGCGTCGCGGCGAGGTACCGGGGCAGCGTGAGGGCGCCCCCGCCGAGGTGCAGCGCTCGCACGGGCGCGCCCGCCGGGGCGAACGCGTCGGCGACGTGCCCGATGCGCCGCAGGTACTCGAAGAAGAGGTGCGTCGGGTCGGCGGTGTCGACGTGCGACTGGGCGGTGCCGTCGACGAGCAGGGTCAGCCCCGTCGAGCTGAAGATGTCGCGCTCGAACTCGATGCGCGGGGCGGCGCCGGGGTTCACCGCTGCATCGTCTCACGGGCGCCGCGGCGCCCGTGAGGCATCCGAAAGCTGGGTTATACCCGAGATTCGCGAACAAATCAAGAATCCCGCTGGACATGGCGCGCCATATCGCATATAGTCGAGGTTTGCGCTCCTAGACCCACTCTGCCTTCATATTGCGGTCGGCTTCTCGTGTGTCCGTGATCCCGCGATCACCGACGTCTGCACACCTCTGGGGGCCCCACTCCACCAGTGACAATGAACCGGGCCGACGGGCCCATGGAGGTCATTTCCCTTGGCTGCTGCGCGCAACGCAACCACGCCCACCCCCAAGAACGGACGCGGTGCACGCCGCCTCTCGTTCGCGAAGATCACCGACACCCTGACGGTCCCCGACCTGCTGGCCCTCCAGACCGAGAGCTTCGACTGGCTCGTCGGCAACGACGCGTGGAAGGCGCGCGTCGAGCAGGCCATCGCCGACGGTCGGCAGGACCTGCCCGAGGCGACCGGCCTCGAGGAGATCTTCGAGGAGATCTCGCCCATCGAGGACCTCGGCGAGACCATGCAGCTCTCGTTCTCGAACCCCGAGCTCGAGCCGCCGAAGTACACGATCGACGAGTGCAAGGAGAAGGGCAAGACCTACTCCGCGCCGCTCTACGTGAACGCCGAGTTCATGAACCACCTCACGGGTGAGATCAAGACGCAGACGGTGTTCATGGGCGACTTCCCGCTGATGACCTCGAAGGGCACCTTCGTCATCAACGGCACCGAGCGCGTCGTCGTGTCGCAGCTCGTCCGCTCGCCCGGCGTCTACTTCGAGCGCACCCCCGACAAGACGAGCGACAAGGACATCTACTCCGCTCGCGTCATCCCGAGCCGCGGTGCGTGGCTCGAGTTCGAGATCGACAAGCGCGACCAGGTGGGCGTGCGCATCGACCGCAAGCGCAAGCAGTCGGTCACGGTGTTCCTGAAGGCCCTCGGCCTCACCTCCGAGGAGATCCTCGCCGAGTTCGCCGGCTACGAGTCGATCGCCCTCACCCTCGAGAAGGACAACATCCTCACGAAGGAAGAGGCGCTCAAGGACATCTACCGCAAGCTCCGTCCGGGCGAGCAGGTCGCCGCCGAGGCCGCCCGCGCGCTGCTCGACAACTTCTACTTCAACCCGAAGCGCTACGACCTCGCCAAGGTCGGCCGCTACAAGATCAACCAGAAGCTCGGCCTCGAGGCCCCGCTCACCGACTCGGTGCTCACCGTCGACGACATCGTCGCGACGATCAAGTACCTCGTCGCGCTGCACGAGGGCAAGGAGACGCTGCCCGGTCGCCGCGGCGGCGAGGCGGTCGACATCCGCCTCGACGTCGACGACATCGACAACTTCGGCAACCGTCGCATCCGCGCGGTGGGCGAGCTGATCCAGAACCAGGTCCGCACCGGCCTCTCGCGCATGGAGCGCGTCGTCCGCGAGCGCATGACCACGCAGGACATCGAGGCGATCACCCCGCAGACCCTGATCAACGTGCGACCCGTCGTCGCCGCGATCAAGGAGTTCTTCGGCACCTCGCAGCTGTCGCAGTTCATGGACCAGAACAACCCGCTCGCGGGCCTGACCCACAAGCGCCGCCTCTCGGCGCTCGGCCCCGGCGGCCTCTCGCGCGACCGCGCGGGCGTCGAGGTGCGCGACGTGCACCCCTCGCACTACGGCCGCATGTGCCCCATCGAGACCCCTGAAGGCCCGAACATCGGCCTCATCGGCTCGCTCGCCTCGTTCGCGCGCATCAACTCGTTCGGCTTCATCGAGACGCCGTACCGCCGCGTCGTGAACGGCAAGGTCACCGACACGATCGACTACCTCACGGCGTCGGAGGAGGACGACTTCATCGTCGCCCAGGCCAACGCGCCGCTGAAGGCGGACGGCCACTTCCAGGAGGAGCGCGTCCTCGCCCGCAAGAAGGGCGGCGAGGTCGACCTGTTCCCCGCCGACCAGATCGGCTACATGGACGTCTCGCCGCGCCAGATGGTGTCGGTGGGCACCTCGCTCATCCCGTTCCTCGAGCACGACGACGCGAACCGCGCCCTCATGGGTGCGAACATGCAGCGCCAGGCCGTGCCGCTGCTGCGCAGCGACTCGCCGCTCGTGGGCACCGGCATGGAGGGCTACGCCGCGATCGACGCCGGTGACGTCGTCACCGCCGACAAGGCCGGTGTCGTCACCGAGGTCTCGGCCGACGCCGTGACCGTGCAGCTCGACGAGGGCGGCACGCAGACCTACTACCTGCGCAAGTTCGACCGCTCGAACCAGGGCACCTCGTACAACAACCGCGTGGTCGTCTCGGCCGGCGAGCGCATCGAGGCCGGCGAGGTCATCGCCGACGGCCCCGCCACCGACAACGGCGAGCTCGCGCTCGGCAAGAACCTGCTCGTCGCGTTCATGCCGTGGGAGGGTCACAACTTCGAGGACGCGATCATCCTCAGCCAGAACCTCGTGAAGGACGACGTGCTCTCGTCGATCCACATCGAGGAGTACGAGGTCGACGCCCGCGACACGAAGCTCGGCAAGGAGGAGATCACCCGCGACCTCCCCAACGTCAGCCCCGACCTGCTGGCCGACCTCGACGAGCGCGGCATCATCCGCATCGGCGCCGAGGTCCGCCCCGGCGACATCCTCGTCGGCAAGGTCACGCCGAAGGGCGAGACCGAGCTCTCGGCCGAGGAGCGCCTGCTCCGCGCGATCTTCAACGAGAAGAGCCGCGAAGTCCGCGACACCTCGCTCAAGGTGCCCCACGGCGAGCAGGGCACGATCATCGGCGTCAAGGTGTTCGACGCGCAGGACGGCGACGACGAGCTCGGCTCGGGCGTCAACCAGCGCGTGGTCGTCTACATCGCCCAGAAGCGCAAGATCACCGAGGGCGACAAGCTCGCCGGCCGCCACGGCAACAAGGGCGTCATCTCGAAGATCCTGCCGGTCGAGGACATGCCGTTCCTCGCCGACGGCACCCCCGTCGACGTCGTGCTCAACCCGCTCGGCATCCCCGGCCGCATGAACTTCGGCCAGGTGCTCGAGACGCACCTCGGCTGGATCGCCAAGCAGGGCTGGAAGGTCGACGGCACCCCCGAGTGGGCCGCGCAGCTGCCGAAGGAGGCCTTCGAGGCCGCCCCCGGCACCAAGGTCGCCACCCCGGTGTTCGACGGCGCCCACGAGGAGGAGATCGCGGGCCTGCTCGACTCGACGCTGCCCAACCGCGACGGCGAGCGCCTCATCGACCGCTCGGGCAAGACCCAGCTGTTCGACGGCCGCTCGGGCGAGCCCTTCCCGTACCCGGTCTCGGTCGGCTACATGTACATCCTGAAGCTGCACCACCTGGTCGACGACAAGATCCACGCCCGTTCGACCGGCCCGTACTCGATGATCACCCAGCAGCCGCTCGGTGGAAAGGCGCAGTTCGGCGGTCAGCGCTTCGGTGAGATGGAGGTGTGGGCGCTCGAGGCGTACGGCGCCGCCTACGCCCTCCAGGAGCTCCTCACGATCAAGTCCGACGACATCCTCGGCCGCGTCAAGGTCTACGAGGCGATCGTCAAGGGCGAGAACATCCAGGAGCCCGGCATCCCCGAGTCGTTCAAGGTGCTCATGAAGGAGATGCAGTCGCTCTGCCTGAACGTCGAGGTGCTCTCGGCCGACGGCACCGCGGTCTCGCTCCGCGACACCGATGACGAGGCCTTCCGCGCCGCGGAAGAGCTCGGCATCAACATCTCCGCGCGCTTCGAGTCGTCGAACATCGACGAGATCTGAATCGCCAGGACCAATACGACTTCAGGAATCTAGGAGAGAAATTGCTCGACGCAACGACGTTCGATGAGCTTCGTATCGGCCTGGCCACCGCCGAGGACATCCGCAAGTGGTCCTACGGCGAGGTCAAGAAGCCCGAGACCATCAACTACCGCACGCTGAAGCCCGAGAAGGACGGGCTCTTCGGCGAGCAGATCTTCGGCCCCTCCCGCGACTGGGAGTGCGCCTGCGGCAAGTACAAGCGCGTGCGCTTCAAGGGCATCGTCTGCGAGCGATGCGGGGTCGAGGTCACCAAGAGCTCGGTCCGCCGCGAGCGGATGGGCCACATCGAGCTCGCCGCCCCGGTGACGCACATCTGGTACTTCAAGGGCGTGCCCAGCCGCCTCGGCTACCTGCTCGACATGGCGCCGAAGGACCTCGAGAAGGTCATCTACTTCGCCGCCTACATGGTGATCGACGTCGACGAAGAGGGTCGTCACGCCGACATGCCCGGCCTCGAGAACGAGCTGCGGCTCGAGATCAAGACCATCGGCGACCAGCGCGACGCCCGCATCGCGACGCTCATGGCCCGCAAGGAGGAGGAGCTCGCGCAGCTCGAGGCCGACGGCGCCAAGTCCGACGTCAAGAAGCGCGCCGAGCAGGCCGCCGACAAGGAGATGGCCCAGGTCCGCAAGTCGGGCGACGAGCAGATCGCGCACCTCGAGCGCGTGTGGGAGGACTTCCGCACCCTCAAGGTCGGCGACCTGAAGCCCGAGGACTCGGTCTTCCAGGAGCTGCAGGACCGCTTCGGCATGTACTTCGAGTCGTACATGGGCGCCGAGGCGATCAAGAAGCGCCTCGAGAGCTTCGACCTGGCCGCCGAGGCGGAGGACCTGCACCTGCAGATCGCCGAGGGCAAGGGTCAGAAGAAGATCCGCGCCATCAAGCGCCTCAAGGTGGTCAACTCGTTCCTGCAGACCGGTCACTCGCCGGCTGCGATGGTGCTCGACGTGGTGCCGGTGATCCCGCCGGAGCTGCGCCCGATGGTGCAGCTCGACGGCGGCCGCTTCGCCACGAGCGACCTGAACGACCTCTACCGTCGCGTGATCAACCGCAACAACCGCCTCCGTCGCCTGCTCGACCTCGGCGCGCCCGAGATCATCGTGAACAACGAGAAGCGCATGCTGCAGGAGGCCGTCGACGCGCTGTTCGACAACGGCCGTCGCGGTCGCCCCGTCACGGGCACCGGCAACCGCGCCCTGAAGTCCCTGAGCGACATGCTCAAGGGCAAGCAGGGCCGCTTCCGCCAGAACCTGCTCGGCAAGCGCGTCGACTACTCGGGCCGTTCGGTCATCGTCGTCGGCCCGCAGCTGAAGCTGCACCAGTGCGGTCTGCCCAAGCAGATGGCGCTCGAGCTCTTCAAGCCGTTCGTGATCAAGCGCCTGATCGACCTGAGCCACGCTCAGAACATCAAGGCGGCCAAGCGCATGGTGGAGCGTTCGCGCCCGCAGGTGTGGGACGTGCTCGAGGAGATCATCCGCGAGCGCCCCGTGCTGCTGAACCGCGCGCCCACGCTGCACCGCCTCGGCATCCAGGCGTTCGAGCCGCAGCTCGTCGAGGGCAAGGCCATCCAGCTCCACCCGCTCGTCTGCGCCGCGTTCAACGCGGACTTCGACGGCGACCAGATGGCCGTGCACCTGCCGCTGTCGGTCGAGGCCCAGGCCGAGGCCCGCGTGCTCATGCTCGCGTCGAACAACATCCTGAAGCCGTCGGACGGCCGCCCGGTGACCCTGCCCTCGCAGGACATGATCATCGGCCTGCACCACCTGACCACGCAGAAGGACGGCGCGAACGGCGAGGGCCGTGCGTTCTCGTCGATCGCCGAGGCGATCCTCGCGTTCGACCAGAACCGCCCGGGCGACATCAAGCTCGACCTCGGCGCCACGGTGAAGATCCGCCTCGAGGGGCTGCACTTCGCCGAGGGCACCGAGCCCGAGGGCTTCGAGCCGGGCAAGCCGTTCCTCATGGAGACGACCCTCGGCCGCGCCATCTTCAACGAGGCGCTGCCGGTCGACTACCCGTACTTCAACAAGCAGGCCGGCAAGGGCCAGATCTCGGCGATCGTCAACGACCTCGCCGAGCGCTACCCGAAGACCGAGGTCGCCGCGACCCTCGACCGCATCAAGGACGCGGGCTTCCGCTGGGCGACCCGTTCGGGCGTCACCGTCGCGCTGTCCGACATCATCACGCCCCCCTCGAAGGGCGAGATCGTCGCGAAGTACGAGAAGCAGGCCGCCAAGGTGCAGTCGCAGTTCGAGAAGGGTCTCACGACCGACCTCGAGCGTCGTCAGGAGCTCATCCAGATCTGGACCAAGGCCACCGACGAGGTCGCCAAGGCCATGCAGGAGAACTTCCCGACCGACAACACCATCAACCGCATGGTGACCTCGGGCGCGCGTGGTAACTGGCTGCAGGTGCGCAACATCGCCGGCATGCGAGGCCTGGTGAACAACCCGAAGGGTGAGATCATCCCGCGCCCGATCATCTCCTCGTACCGCGAGGGCCTGTCGGTGGCGGAGTACTTCATCGCGACGCACGGTGCCCGAAAGGGTCTGGCCGACACGGCCCTCCGTACGGCCGACTCGGGCTACCTCACCCGTCGTCTCGTCGACGTCTCGCAGGACGTCATCATCCGCGAGGACGACTGCGGCACCGGCAAGGGCCTGGACCTGCCGATCGCGACGGTGGATGCCTCGGGCGAGCTCGTCCGCGACCCCAACGTCGAGAACTCGGTCTTCGCCCGTTCGCTCGCCGCCGACGCGGTGAGCACGAAGGGCGAGGTCGTCGCCGAGGCCGGCGAGGACGTGGGCGACGTGCTCATCGACAAGCTCATCGCCGCGGGCGTCGAGTCGATCAAGGTCCGCTCGGTGCTGACCTGCGAGTCGGCGGTCGGCGTCTGCGCGAAGTGCTACGGCCGTTCGCTCGCGACCGGCAAGCTCGTCGACATCGGCGAGGCCGTCGGCATCATCGCGGCGCAGTCGATCGGCGAGCCCGGCACGCAGCTCACCATGCGCACCTTCCACACCGGTGGTTCGGCCTCGGCCGACGACATCACGCAGGGTCTGCCCCGCGTGCAGGAGCTCTTCGAGGCCCGCACCCCCAAGGGTGCGTCGCCCATCGTCGAGGCCGCCGGTCGCATCACGATCGACGAGACCGACAAGCAGCGCAAGGTCATCCTCACGCCCGACAACGGCGACGAGCCGATCGCGTACAACGTGCTCAAGCGCTCGACGCTGCTCGTCGAGGACGGCCAGCACGTCGAGCTCGGCCAGCAGCTGATCGTCGGCACGGTCGACCCGAAGGAGGTCCTCCGGGTCAAGGGCGTGCGCGAGGTGCAGAAGCACCTGGTCAACGGCGTGCAGGACGTGTACCGCTCGCAGGGCGTGCCGATCCACGACAAGCACATCGAGGTCATCGTGCGCCAGATGCTGCGCAAGGTCACCGTCGTCGACCACGGCGACACCGACCTGCTGCCGGGCGAGCTCGTCGACCGTTCGCGGTACAACGAGCTCAACCGGGCCACGCTCACCGAGGGCAAGAAGACCGCCTCGGCCCGCCAGGAGGTCATGGGCATCACCAAGGCCTCGCTCGCGACCGAGTCGTGGCTGTCGGCCGCGTCCTTCCAGGAGACGACCCGCGTGCTCACGCAGGCCGCCATGGAGGGCAAGCGCGACCCGCTGGTCGGCCTCAAGGAGAACGTGATCATCGGCAAGCTGATCCCCGCCGGCACCGGCCTTGCGAAGTACCGCAACGTGTCGGTCGAGGCGACCGAGGAGGCGAAGGCGGAGCGCTACCCGAACCGCATCTTCGCCGACGACGCCTCGTTCAACGAGGGCGACCTCAGCTTCGTCGACTTCGACGCGTTCTCGAGCGACGACTTCACGCCCGGCAACTACAGCTGACGCGTGAGCCGCTGAGACGAAGGGCCCCGGAGCGATCCGGGGCCCTTCGCCGTTCTCGGGGTTCCGCGCGGCGCTCGGGCGGCGAGGTCGCCTCGGGCGCTAGCATGGGCCGATCGGGCGCGTCGGCGCCCGCACGACAGCGGCGGATGCCTCGGAGGGAGCAGCCATGACGAGCACGACTCCTGGCGACGAAGAGCGCGAGGCGGAAGGCGCGGCCGGTACCGGGCCGGTAGAGCCCTCGAGCGAGGCGCCCGAGGCGGAGGCGCCCGCGACGGACGCCGTCGAGCCCGTCGTCGAGCCGGTTTCGGTCGAGCCCGAGCCCGCCGTGTCGGCGCCCGCCGAGCCCGGGTCCGCAGCGTCAGAGCCCGCAGCGTCAGAGCCCGCAGCGTCGGGGCCAGCCGAGGGCGGAGGCGCCGTCGA
>JBDIAF010000048.1:0-8391 GCA_039812245.1 Agromyces sp.
CGGGAGCCCCGTGCTCGCCGGGCTCCTGCTCGTCGTCGGCGTCGTCGCGGACCCCGCCGCAGGCGTCGCCGGCAGCGAGATGTGGCGCATCTACGCCGAGCACCCCGACGCGTTGCAGTGGAAGTCGTTCGGCCTGCACTGGTCGTACACGTTCTGGGCGCTGCCCGCGATGGGGGCGTTCGCCTTCATCCGCGGCCGCGGCGCCTGGCTCGCGAACATCGCGGGCCTCCTCGGCATCGTCGGCATCTCGACGCTGCCCGGCATGCTGCTGTCGGACTTCTACGACTCGGCCATCGGGCAGATCGCCGGCGTCGACACCACGGCCGCCGTGTACGAGGCCTTCGACGGCATGTGGGCCGTCAGCGCGATGACGCTGCCCGGCAACCTGTCGCACATCGTGTGCCTGCCGGTCGCGGTCGCCGCCTTCTGGCGGGCCGGCCTCGTGCGCTGGTGGGCGCTGCCGATCGTGATCGCCGGCATCGCGGCGCTGTGGATCTCCACCTTCACCTGGTGGGGCGCCGTGGCGATGACCGTCGCCGGCATCGCGCTCGCGGTGGAGTTCGTGCTCGGGCTGCGCCGGGCCGACCGTGCGCACCGGCCGGCCGACGCCTGAGCGGTTCCACGCGCCCCGATCAGACGGGGCCGGATGCCTCGGCATCACGCCGAGGCATCCGGCCCCGTTTCTCAACCCGTCGCGGTCGCTACAGCACGGCCGACGACTCGAGGCCGGCCTCGTCGAAGTCGACGTCGCGCGTCTCCTTCGAGACGAGCAGCGCGATGAGCGTGAGCACCGCCATCGCCGAGAGGTAGATGCCGACCCAGAACGGACTGCCGCCGCCCGCCTGCCACAGCGCGACCGCGATGAACGGGGCCACGGCGGCGCCGAGGATCGACGACACGTTGTACGAGATGCCCGAGCCCGTGTAGCGCACGTTCGTCGGGAACAGCTCGGGAAGCAGGGCGCCCATCGGGCCGAAGGTCATGCCCATGAGCGAGAACCCGATGACGAGCCAGCCCATGACGCCCGCGAAGCCCGCCGACAGCAGCGGCACCCACAGCAGGCCGAACACGATGATCGCGAGGGTGACCCAGATGAGCGTCCTGCGGCGGCCCCAGCGGTCGGCCCAGGGGCCCGACAGCAGGGTGAAGACGCCGAAGAAGACGACGCCGCCGATGAGCATGAGCACGAAGGTGTTGTACGAGTAGCCGAGCCCGGGCAGTGCGCCCGCGGCCGCCTCGACCGGCGCGCGGCCGTAGCTCAGCGAGAACGTGGTCATCAGGTAGAAGAGCACGTAGGTCGCGAGCATGAAGAAGGTGCCGAGGATGAGCTGCTTCCAGTAGCTCCTGAACACGCTCGCGAGCGGCAGGCGCTTGAGCCTGCCGGCCTTCGAGGCGTTCGAGAACGCGGCCGACTCGACGAGCCGCAGCCGCACCCAGAGGCCGACGGCGACCATCACGATCGAGAACAGGAACGGGATGCGCCAGCCCCAGTCGAGGAAGGCCTGCGAGGGCATCGCCGGGTCGTCGGACGGCAGGATCGCCGCGATGACCAGGAACAGGCCGTTCGCGATGATGAAGCCGATCGGCGCGCCGAGCTGCGGGAAGGTGCCGTACCAGGCGCGCTTGCCCGTCGGGGCGTTCTCGGTCGCGACGAGCGCGGCGCCCGACCACTCGCCACCGAGCGCGAATCCCTGGGCGATGCGCAGGATCACGAGCAGCAGCGGCGCGAACCAGCCGACCGCCGCATACGTCGGCAGCACGCCGATGAGGAAGGTCGCGATGCCCATGGTCAGCAGCGCGCCGACGAGCGTGGCCTTGCGACCGACCCTGTCGCCGAGGTGGCCGAACACGACCGCGCCGAGCGGGCGGGCGACCATCGCGGCGCCGAACACGGCGAACGACGACAGCAGCGCCGTCGTGGCGTCGCCGGCGGGGAAGAACAGGTGGGGGAAGACGAGCACCGCGGCGGTCGCGTAGACGTAGAAGTCGTAGAACTCGATCGTGGTGCCGATGAGGCTGGCGAGGATCACCCGGCTGCGGGGATTCGCGGGTGCCGTGGCTGGCGTGGTTGCGGTCATGCGTGCAGGAACTCCGTGCGGTTCGATGCCGGCTCGGCTGGGCGTCGGTCTGGCGTCGAGTGCCGGGTTCGGCTGGATGGTTCAGCTGCTTGTGGCAACCCGCCTACACTACGCGCGGCCCTGGGCGCGACCCGCTTCCCGGGTGCATCGCTGCGGCGAACGGCGCGAACCCCGCGACGAACGGTCGCCGGAGGCATCCGCTCGCTCAACCGAAGGTTCGATGCCGGTCGGCGCCGGGCGTGGATAGGCTGAGGCCATGGACACCCTCTTCACCGTTCTGCACGTCGTCACGGCCGTCTTCATCGTCGGGCCCATGGCCATCATCCCGATGACGGCGATGCGCGCGGTGCGCGCGGGCAACGGGGCGCAGGTCGCCGTGCTGGCGAAGTCGACGACGATCTTCGGCTGGCTCTCGCTCATCGTGTTCGTGCTCGGCTTCGGCGTCATGGGCATGGCGCCCGACGAGTACGAGCTGAGCTTCACGACCCCGTGGATCCTCTGGTCGATCATCCTCTACGTGATCGCCTTCGCGCTCACCCTGTTCGTCGTGGTGCCGGCGATGAACCGCGCGGCCGAGGCGCTGCAGGCGCAGGCCGGTCAGGGCGGGGCGGATGCCTCGAAGGCCGGCTACCCGGCGATCGCCGCCGGCAGCGGCATCGCCTCGCTGCTGCTCGTCGCCGTCGTCGTGCTCATGGTCTGGAAGCCGTAGTCCCGCCGGGGCCGCGACACGAAGGAGCGCATCGGACCAGGGGGTCCGATGCGCTCCTTCGTCCGTCCGGGCCCCGGGCTACTCGGCCGAGAGGGAGCGGATCGCGCGCACGGTCGCGATGGCGGCCTCGGCGGCCTCGCGGCCCTTGTCCTCCTTCGAGCCGGGCAGGCCCGCGCGGTCGAGGCCCTGCTTCTCGTCGTCGAGGGTGAGCACGCCGAAGCCCACCGGCTTGCCCGTGTCGATCGCCACGCGGGTGAGCCCGTCGGTCGCGGCCGATGAGACGTACTCGAAGTGCGGCGTGCCGCCGCGGATGATCACGCCGAGGGCGACGACCGCGTCGGCGCCGGCCTCGAGCGCCGCCTTCGCCACCACCGGCAGTTCGAAGCTGCCGGGCACCCGCACGAGCGAGTGGCTCGCACCGGCCGCCTCGAGCGTGCGCGTCGCGCCGTCGATCAGGCCGTTCGTGATCTCGTCGTGCCAGCTGCCGGCGACGATGACGACGTCGATGCCGGTGCCGTCGATGTCGAGGGTGGGCGATCCTGCTCCGCTCATGAGGCGTGTCCTTCCAGAAGGGCTTCAGCCGCCGCGTCGGCGAGCTGCTGTTCGTCGATGGCGTGCCCCATGCGGGCCGCCTTGGTCTCGAGGTACGACTGGTTCACCCGGCCGACGCCGACCACGAGGGGCAGCCGTTCGGCCACCTCGATGCCGTGCTCGGCGAGCTGGCGCACCTTCTCGGGGTTGTTCGTGAGCAGGCGCACCCGCTCGACGCCGAGGTCGGCGAGGATCGCCGTCGCCGCGCCGTAGTCGCGCGCGTCGACCGGCAGGCCCAGCGCGACGTTCGCGTCGAGGGTGTCGAGGCCGTCCTCCTGCAGCCGGTAGGCCCGCAGCTTGTTGATGAGGCCGATGCCGCGGCCCTCGTGCCCGCGCAGGTAGACGACGACGCCGCCGGTGCGCTGGATCGTCTCGAGCGCGGCGTCGAGCTGGGGCCCGCACTCGCACTTGAGCGAGCCGAGGGCCTCGCCGGTCAGGCACTCGGAGTGCACCCGCACGACCGCGCCCGAGGCATCCGCCGCCGGGTCGCCGGCGATGATCGCGAGGTGGTCGGCACCCGTCTGCCGGTCGCGGTAGGCGCGCACGGTGAAGTCGCCGTAGCTCGTGGGCAGCGTCGTCTCGACCTCGAAGTCGACGCGCGACGACTCCGCGATGGCGCCGGGAGCCGCTGCCCGCTCGCCCGCCTCGAGGTCGTGCCCCTCGTGCCGCTCGCGCAGCCACTCGATGAGCGCGGCGACCGTGGTGACCGGCAGTCCCTCCTGCTCGCCGAGCTCGATCAGCCCGGGCAGGCGCATCATCTCGCCGTCGTCCGCGACGAGCTCGCCGATGACGCCGACGGGGGCGAGGCCGGCGAGCCGCATCAGGTCGACCGCCGCCTCGGTGTGACCGGCGCGTTCGCGCACGCCGCCGTCGACGGCGCGCAGCGGCAGGATGTGGCCGGGACGCACCAGGCGCTCGGGCGTCGACGCCGGATCGGCGAGTACCCGCAGCGTGTGCGCCCGGTCGGCGGCCGAGATGCCGGTGGAGGTGCGGTCGGCCGCGTCGACCGAGATCGTGTAGGCGGTGCCGCGCAGGTCCTCGTTGCGCTCGACCATGAGCGGCAGCCGCAGCCGGTCGGCGACGGCGTTCGGCATGGGGGCGCAGAGGTACCCGCTCGTGCGGCGCACCATCCACGCGATCCACTCCTGGGTGGCGAACTCGGCCGCCATGATGGCGTCGCCCTCGTTCTCGCGGCCCTCGTCGTCGGCGACGATGACGGGCTTGCCCGCGCGGAGCGCGTCGAGCACCTCGGGGATCGTGGCGAGGCTCATGCGTGCACCTCCGGCGCGTCGGCGAGCGAGGAGGGGAGCGAGCGTCGCGCCTCGAACTGGTGGAGGCGGGCGACGTGCCTGGCGAGGATGTCGGTCTCGATGTTGACCCGGTCGCCGACCTCGCGCTCGCCGAGCGTCGTCGCCTGCAGCGTCTCGGGGATGAGCGAGACCTCGAACCACTCGCCGGCCGGGTCGTCGGCGGTGCCGGTGCCGACCGCGCTCACCGTGAGCGAGACGCCGTCGACCGCGATCGAGCCCTTGTCGACGACGAGCGGCGCGTGCGCGTCGTCGAGCGAGAACCGCACGACGCGCCAGGCCTCGCCGGGACGCACCTCGAGCACGCGCGCGGTGCCGTCGATGTGGCCCTGCACGATGTGCCCGCCGAGGCGGTCGCCGAGCTGCGCGGCGCGCTCGAGGTTGACCGCGAGGCCCTCGCGCGCGGCGTCGAGGGTCGACATGGCGAGGGTCTGCGCCATGACGTCGGCGGTGAAGCCCTGCTCGTCGAACTCGACGACCGTGAGGCAGACCCCCGAGACGGCGATCGAGTCGCCGTGCCTCACGCCCTCGACCGCGCGCGGCCCGCGCACGGTGAGGCGGGCGGCGTCGGCGCTGCGCTCGACGCGCGTGATGCGGCCGAGCTCTTCGATGATGCCGGTGAACATGTCAGTTCCCTTCGCTGGGGGTGGAGGCGTGCGGCGCGGTCGCCGCGTCGAGCCCGTGCGGTGGACGTCGAACGGGGTGCGCGACGAGCAGGACGTCGTCGCCGAGTCGTTCGACGGAGGTGAAGTGGTAGCGCAGGGCCTCGCCGATCGAGGCGACGCCGAGCTCGTCGAGCGCGAGCCGCGGCCCGCCGAGCAGGGCGGGGGCCAGGTAGACGAGCAGCTCGTCGGCGAGCCCGGCCGCGAGGAAGGCGGAGGCGAGCGTCGGCCCGCCTTCGACGAACAGCGAGCGGATGCCTCGCGCGGCGAGCTCGGCGAGGTGCGCCGGGAGTTCGGCGCCGTCGAACTGCACGAGCCCGTGCGGATGCCGGCGGATCGCGGCGCCCTCGGGCACGGCGCGGCGCCCGAACACGACGGGGACGGGCTGCGCGTCGAGCAGTGCGCCGTCGTCGTCGCGCGCGGTGAGCGAGGGGTCGTCGGCGAGCAGCGTGCCGGTGCCGACCGCGATCGCGTCGGCGGCGGCGCGTCGCCGGTGCGCGTCCGCGCGGGCGGCGCGGCCGGTGATCCACTGGCTCGTGCCGTCGGCCGCGGCCGTCCGCCCGTCGAGGCTCGACGCCCACTTCACGATCACGCGCGGTCGGCCCGTGCGGGCGACGAACAGCCAGTCGTCGAGCAGCGCCTCGACTTCGTCGGCGTGCACGCCCTGCTCGACCTCGACCCCTGCGGCGCGCAGGCGCTCGGCCCCGCCGCCGGACTGCACGCCGGGATCGGCGACGGCGTACACGACGCGCGCGATGCCGGCCTCGATGAGGGCGAGCGCGCACGGCCCCGTGCGGCCGGTGTGGTTGCACGGCTCGAGCGTCACGACGGCGGTCGCCCCTGCGGCGGCGCCGTCAGCCAGCTTCGAGAGCGCGTCGACCTCGGCGTGCGCGGTGCCGGCGCCGCGGTGCCAGCCCTCGGCGAGCACGTCGCCGGTGGGGGAGAGCAGGACGCAGCCGACCTGGGGGTTCACGCCGGCGGCGGGGCCGCGTTCGGCGAGTTCGATCGCGCGGAGCATCGCGGCGGATTCGCGCGCGAGGCGCGTCGCCGAGGCATCCGCCTTCGAAGCGTCGGCCGCCCGCTGCGGGTCGTCGCCTGCCGTCATGTCCGTCCTCGTGGTCGAGGCTCCGGGGCATGCGGCGGCGTGCGCCGAGACGTCGACGGCAGGCTCGCGCGAGCCGTCGACACGTGCCGCCTCCCATCCGGACTCTCACCGTCGGTACCGGAGTTCCACCGGTTCAACCGCTCGCCCACCCAGCCGATCTCTCGATCTGCGGGGCGCGCTCGCGGCTCGCGGACTATGACCGCCGGTTCGGAATTGCACCGACCCCGGAGCACGTCTGTCGTGTCGATTGTAAGTCAACGCGGAGCCGGGCGGACTATTCCCGGTCCTCCGGCGTCACTCCACGAGCGCGCGCGCGGTGCCCTCGTCGACGATGAGGTCGGTGATGAGGCCGGCGGCGATCGCCCCGCGCAGGCTCGGCAGCTTGGCCCGGCCCGACACGACGCAGATGCGACGCGGTGCTCGGCGAAGCGTCGCGAAGTCGGGGCCGGTGGCGCGTTCGTTCAGCGGGATGCCCTCGCTCGAGCCGTCGGCACGGTAGAAGACGGTCGCGACGTCGCCCACGACTCCGTCGGCGCTCAGCGCCTCGTAGTCGGCGCGCTCGAGGTAGCCGCCCTGGTACACGCGGCTCGCGACCTCGGCGAACGGCGAGCCGACACCGAACAGGGCGACGTCGAGCCGGCCCTGCAGCTCGAGCAGCCGCTTCGTGCTGCGCTCGCGCCAGAACGCCTGCTTCGTCGCCGGGTCGTCGAAGAAGGCGGGCACCGGGAACTGCTGCACGCGCGCGCCGAAGGCGTCGCCGAAGCGCCGCAGCAGCTCGCTCGCGTACAGGATGCCGGTGGTGCGCAGGTTGCCCGCGCCGTTCAGCTGCACGATCTCGCTGTTGTGCGTCGACTTCGGCACGAGGTGCCGGCTCACGGCGCTCATCGTCGAGCCCCAGGCGACGCCGACGAGCTGGTTCGAGTCGATGAACCGCCCGAGAATCCGTGCAGCCGACAGGGCCACTCGGTCGAGCCGGTCGACGTCGCTGGCGTGGTCGGGCACGGGCACGACGTGGGCCGCGATCTCGTGCCGCTCGAGGATCTCCTGCTCGAGCCGGCTCGGCAGGTCGAGCGGGGAGTGGATCGAGATCTCGACGAGCCCGCTGGCGCGGGCGTGGCTGAGCAGCCGCGACACCGAGGAGCGCGAGGTGTGCAGTTCCGCGGCGATCGCGTCCATCGTGAGGTCCTGCATGTAGTACAGATGGGCCGCGCGCAGGGCGTCGCGCGTCTTGCCGGGCGGGGCGTCGGGGCTGGGGTCGTGGCCCTCCTGCTTGCTCCAGGTCATCGCCGGCCTCCTTCGGGCGTCTTCGGGCATCGAGTGGATCTGAGTCTGGTGGCAGAGTCTGCACGTTTGTGCACGCAGCTTGAAAGAAGGTTCGCGCGTGTTCACGATGTATTCATCCACAGACGGGACGCTTCGTGCAAACCCGTCGGCACCCTCGAAAGGACCGGGATGAGCCACTCGTCGACGTCGACGCACCAGACCCCCGCCGCAGGCGCTGCGCCGCGCGCCGAGATCCGCGCCCTGCAGGCGCGGCCCGAGGCATCCGTCGTGATCGTCGGCGGCGGCATCAACGGCATCGCGACGTTCCGCGACCTGGCCATGCAGGGCGTCGACGTCGTGCTCGTCGAGCGCGGCGACTTCGTGTCGGGGGCGTCGTCCGCATCGTCGCACATGATCCACGGCGGCATCCGCTACCTGGAGAACGGCGAGTTCCGCCTCGTGCAGGAGTCGGTCACGGAGCGCAACGCGCTCATCCGCACCGCCCCGCACTACGTGAAGCCGCTCCAGACGACGGTGCCCATCTTCTCGACCTTCTCGGGGATCCTCTCCGCCCCCCTGCGCTTTCTCACGCACCGCTCCGGCAAGCCGACCGAGCGCGGTGCCGCCCTCATCAAGACGGGGCTCACGATCTACGACTCGTTCTCGCGCGACGGCG
>JBDIAF010000049.1:0-8313 GCA_039812245.1 Agromyces sp.
TCACCGGGAAGCCGTACTACCTCGCCGCCGGCGCCGACCTCTCGAAGGTCGGCGAGATCCCGAGCCGAGACGTCGCGCTCAAGATGGGCCAGCTCGGCCACTTCGTGCTCGGCAAGCTCGGCGAGCTCGGCGTGCCCTCGTTCTGCTTCATCAACGGCCTCGCGCTCGGCGGCGGCGTCGAGATCGCGCTGAACTGCGACTACCGCACGCTGGATGCCTCGGCGCCGGCCATCGCCCTGCCCGAGGTCTTCCTCGGCATCATCCCCGGCTGGGGCGGCGCCTACCTGCTGCCCAACCTCATCGGCATCGAGAACGCCCTCAAGGTCGTCGTCGAGAACCCGCTGAAGAACAACCGCATGCTGAAGGCGAAGCAGGCGTACGAGCTCGGCATGGCCGACGCGATGTTCGCCCCCGTGAACTTCCTCGAGGACTCGCTGCGCTGGGCCGACGGCGTGCTGGGAGGCTCGGTCCAGGTCAAGCGACCGAACGCGCCCGGCAAGCTCGAGAAGCTCGCCAAGTGGGATGTCGCGATCGGCATCGCCAGGAAGACGCTGGAGGGCAAGCTCGGCACCACGCCGAAGTCGCCCTATCGTGCGCTCGAGCTGCTGAAGGCCGCCAAGTCCGGCACCAAGGCCGAGGGCTTCGCCCGCGAGGACGAGGCGCTCGCCGACCTCGTCTCGGGCGACCAGTTCGTGGCCTCGATCTACGCCTTCAACCTCGTGCAGAAGCGCGCCAAGAAGCCGGCCGGCGCCCCCGACAGGTCGCTCGCCCGCAAGGTCACGAAGGTCGGCATCATCGGCGCCGGGCTCATGGCCAGCCAGTTCGCGCTGCTGTTCGTGCGCCGCCTGCAGGTGCCCGTCGTCATCACCGACCTCGACCAGGCGCGCGTCGACAAGGGCCTCGCCTACATCCGAGACGAGATCGGCGCCCTCGAGCAGAAGGGCCGGATCGACGCCGACGAGGCCAACCGCCTCCGCGCCCTCGTCTCGGGCACCACCGACAAGGCCGACTTCGCCGACTGCGACTGGGTGATCGAGGCCGTCTTCGAGGACCTCGCCGTGAAGCAGCAGGTGTTCGCCGAGGTCGAGCCGCACCTCTCCGAGACCGCGATCATGGCCACGAACACCTCCTCGCTCTCGGTCGAGCAGATCGGCGAGAAGCTCGCGCACCCCGAGCGCCTGGTCGGGTTCCACTTCTTCAACCCGGTCGCGGTCATGCCGCTGCTCGAGATCGTGAAGACCCCGAAGACCGACGACGAGTCGCTCGCGACCGCGTTCGCCGTGGCCGCGAAGCTGAAGAAGAGCGCCGTGCTCACCGCCGACGCCCCCGGCTTCGTCGTGAACCGGCTGCTCGCGAAGGTCATGGGCGAGGCCGCGCGCGCGGTCGACGAGGGCACTCCGGTTCCCGTCGTCGAGAAGGCGCTCGCGCCGATCGGCCTGCCGATGGGGCCGTTCGAGCTGATCGACCTCGTCGGCTGGGCCGTCGCCGCGCACGTGCAGGACACGATGGTGCGCGAGTTCCCCGAGCGGTTCTACGCGTCGGAGAACATGCACCTGCTGTCGAAGCTCGGCGCGCCGGTCGTCGAGAAGGACAAGCACGGCAAGGTCACCGACCTCTCGAAGGAGGCGAAGAAGGCCATCACCGTGGGCAAGAGCCCGGTGGACGCCGACACCATCCTTCGCCGCGTCGAGGACGAGCTCGCCCGCGAGATCAAGCTCATGCTCGACGAGGGCGTGGTCGCCGCCGCAGAGGACATCGACCTCTGCCTCATCCTGGGTGCCGGATGGCCGTTCCAGGCCGGTGGGGCGACGCCGTACCTCGACCGCGTCGGGGCGTCCGAGCGCGCCTTCGGCGACACCTTCCACCACCCCGCGATCCGCGGCGTGGGGGCGTAACTCCCTCTCGGCGAAGCGGGCCCGCGACCTCAGGTCGCGGGCCCGCTTCGCGTGACGGCGGCTTCTCGCTACTTCTCGGCGTGCGCGATGATCGGCTGCGCGCCGGTGTCGCCCGAGGCGCCGCGCGCATGCGGCAGCTTGGTCCCGAGCACCATCGCCGTGACGTCGTGGGCGATGTGCTGGGGGGTGAGGCGCGCCCGCTCGAGGATGGACGCACGGCTGGCGTGGTCGATGAACTCGTCGGGCAGGCCGAGCTCGGTGACGGCGGTGTCGACGCCGGCTTCGCGAAGATCCTGCCGGATGCGGGTGCCGACGCCCCCGACGCGGATGCCGTCTTCGAGCGAGACGACGATGCGGTACTCCCCCGCCAGGTGCACGACGCTGCGCGGCACCGGCACGACCCAGCGCGGGTCGACCACGGTGGCGCCGATGCCCTGCGCCTCGAGCCGGGCCGCGACGTCGAGCGCGATGCCGGCCATCGGACCGACGGTGACGATCAGCACGTCCTTGCGCTCGGACTCGACGAGCACGTCGACGCCGTCGTGCGTGCGTCGGACGGCGTCGTACTCGGTGCCGACCGAGCCCTTCGGGAAGCGCAGCACGGTCGGGGCGTCCGTGACCTGCACGGCTTCGGCGAGCTCTTCTGCGAGCCGCACGGAATCGCGGGGCGCCGCGATGCGGATGCCCGGCACGACCTGCAGGATCGAGAGGTCCCAGACCCCGTGGTGGCTCGGGCCGTCGGGGCCGGTGACGCCGGCACGGTCGAGCACGAAGGTGACGCCCGCCCGGTGCAGCGCGACGTCCATGAGCAGCTGGTCGAACGCGCGGTTCATGAAGGTGGCGTAGACCGCGACCACGGGGTGCAGTCCGCCGAAGGCGAGCCCCGCCGCGCTCGTGACGGCGTGCTGCTCCGCGATGCCGACGTCGAAGACGCGCGTCGGGAATCGCTCGGCCATGCGGTGGAGGCCGGTCGGGCGGAGCATCGCCGCGGTGATGCCGACGAGGCGGTCGTCCTGCTCGGCCAGGTGCAGCAGTTCGTCCGCGAACACGCTCGTCCAGCTCTTCGCGCCGCCGACCTCGAGCGACTCGCCGGTCTCGGGGTCGATCTGCCCGACCGCGTGGAACTGGTCGGCGACGTCGTTGCGCGCCGGCTCGTAGCCCCGGCCCTTCTCGGTGATGGCGTGGACGATCACGGGCGCGCCGTAGTGCTTCGCCTGGCGCAGCGCCGCCTCCATCGCCTGTTCGTCGTGCCCGTCGACCGGGCCGACGTACTTGATGTCGAGGTTCGAATACAGCGACTCGTTGTCGGTGAAGCGCGACAGGAACCCGTGCAGGCCTCCGCGAACGCCCCGGTAGAACGCCTTCGCCGGGCCGCCGAGCTTCTCGAACGCGTCACGGCTCGACAGGTGGAGGTTTCGATAGGTGCGCTTCGTACGAACCGAGTTGAGGAAGCGGGCCATGCCGCCGATGGTGGGCGCGTAGGAGCGGCCGTTGTCGTTCACGACGACGATGAGCTTGCGGGTGTTGTCGTCGGAGATGTTGTTGAGGGCCTCCCACGTCATGCCGCCGGTGAGGGCGCCGTCGCCGACGACGGCGACCACGTGCCGATCGCTCTGGCCGGTCATCTCGAAGGCCTTCGAGATGCCGTCGGCCCAGGAGAGCGAGCTCGAGGCGTGCGAGGACTCGACGATGTCGTGCTCGGACTCGCTGCGCTGCGGGTAGCCGGCGAGGCCGCCCTCCTGCCGGAGGGTCGAGAAGTCCTGCCGCCCGGTCAGCAGCTTGTGCACGTACGACTGGTGGCCGGTGTCGAACACGATGGCATCACGGGGCGAGTCGAAGACGCGGTGGATCGCGATCGTCAGCTCGACGACGCCGAGGTTCGGGCCGAGGTGGCCGCCCGTCTTCGCGACGTTGGCGACGAGGTGCTCGCGCACCTCCTCGGCCAACTGCTCCAGCTGCTCCTTCGAGAGCGCGTCGAGGTCGCGAGGACCTCGGATCGTCTCGAGCAGGGTCATCCGGACCGCCTTTCCATGCCGCCGCACCGAGGTGCGGCATCCGTCGATTCTACGCGACCGAACGCCGCGAGGCCGGGCGCTCCGTGGAGCGCCCGGCCTCGGTCGATCGGCGGCGGGCTCAGACCAGCGAGCGCAGCACGTACTGCAGGATGCCGCCGTTGCGGTAGTAGTCGGCCTCACCGGGCGTGTCGATGCGCACGACCGCGTCGAACTCGACCGGCTGCTTGCCGGCGGGCGAGTGCTCGCTCGGGATCGCCGTCACGTGCACGGTCTTGGGCGTGATGCCCTCGTTCAGCTGCTCGAGCCCCGAGATCGAGACGATCTCGGTGCCGTCGAGGCCGAGCGAGGCCCAGCTCTCGCCGGCCGGGAACTGCAGCGGGACGACGCCCATGCCGATGAGGTTCGAGCGGTGGATGCGCTCGAAGCTCTCGGTGATGACCGCCTTGACGCCCAGCAGGCTCGTGCCCTTGGCCGCCCAGTCGCGCGACGAGCCCGAGCCGTACTCCTTGCCGCCGAAGATCACGAGCGGGGTGCCCTGCGCCTGGTAGTTCTGGCTGGCGTCGTAGATGTACGACTGCGGGGCGTCCGCCTGCGTGAAGTCGCGGGTGTAGCCGCCCTCGACCTCTGCGCCGTCGTTCACCGCGCGCACCAGCTGGTTCTTCAGGCGGATGTTCGCGAAGGTGCCGCGGATCATCACCTCGTGGTTGCCGCGACGCGAGCCGTACGAGTTGAAGTCCTTCTGCGCCACGCCGTGCTCGGTCAGGTACTGGGCGGCCGGCGTGCCGGCCTTGATGTTGCCCGCCGGGCTGATGTGGTCGGTCGTGACCGAGTCGCCGAGCGTGGCGAGCACGCGCGCGCCCGTGATGTCGGCGACCGGGGTCAGCTCCATCGACATGCCGTCGAAGTAGGGCGCCTTGCGGACGTAGGTCGAGTCCTCGTCCCACTCGAACACGGGGCCCGTCGGGGTCGGAAGCGTCTTCCAGCGCTCGTCGCCCTCGAACACGGTGGCGTACTGCTTGATGAACTGCTCGCGCGAGATCGACGAGTCGATGATCTCCTGCACCTCGTCGGGCGTGGGCCAGATGTCCTTCAGGAAGACCTCGTTGCCCTCGGTGTCGGTGCCGAGCGCGTCGGTCTCGAAGTCGAAGTGCATCGAACCGGCCAGCGCGTACGCGACCACGAGGGGCGGCGAGGCGAGGTAGTTCATCTTCACGTCGGGGCTGATGCGACCCTCGAAGTTGCGGTTGCCCGAGAGCACCGCGGTGACGGCCAGGTCGTTCTCGTTGATCGCGGCCGAGACCTCTTCGATCAGCGGGCCCGAGTTGCCGATGCAGATCGTGCAGCCGTAGCCGACGGTGAAGAAGCCCAGGCCCTCGAGCGCCTTGTCGAGGCCCGACTTCTCGTAGTAGTCGGTGACGACCTTCGAGCCGGGGCCGAGGGTGGTCTTCACCCACGGCTTCGACTTCAGGCCCTTGTCGAGCGCCTTGCGGGCGACCAGGCCCGCGGCGATCATGACCGACGGGTTCGAGGTGTTGGTGCACGAGGTGATCGCGGCGAGCGTGACAGCGCCGTTGTCGATGACGTACGGGCTGCCAGCGGCGGGCTTCACCTTCACCGGCTTCGAGGCTCCCGCGACGCCGCTCGAGATGTGCACCGGGCGCGTGTGCGCCTCTTCCTCACCGGGGACGGTGCCCGGGTCGGAGGCGGGGAACGAGTGCTTGCCCTCGAGGTCGACGATGTCGTCGCTCGTCGACGGCGAGGCGTAGCTCAGGATGTCCTGCTCGAACTGCGACTTGGCCTCGGAGAGGAGGATGCGGTCCTGCGGGCGCTTCGGGCCGGCGATCGACGGCACGACCGTGCCGAGGTCGAGCTCGAGGTACTCGCTGTAGACCGGCTCGTTGGCCGGGTCGTGCCACAGGCCCTGCAGCTTGGCGTACGCCTCGACGAGGGCGACGGCCTGCTCGTCGCGCCCGGTGAGGCGCAGGTACTCGGTGGTGACGTCGTCGATCGGGAAGATCGCCGCGGTCGAACCGAACTCGGGGCTCATGTTGCCGATGGTGGCGCGGTTCGCCAGCGGCACCGAGGCGACGCCCGCGCCGTAGAACTCGACGAACTTGCCGACCACGCCGTGCTTGCGCAGCATGTCGGTGATGGTGAGCACGACGTCGGTCGCGGTCACGCCCGCCGGGATCTCGCCGGTCAGCTTGAAGCCGACGACCCGCGGAATGAGCATCGAGACGGGCTGGCCGAGCATGGCCGCCTCGGCCTCGATGCCGCCGACGCCCCAGCCGAGCACGCCGAGGCCGTTGACCATCGTCGTGTGCGAGTCGGTGCCGACGCAGGTGTCGGGGTAGGCGCGCAGCACGCCGCCGACGGGCCGGTCGTAGATGACCTTGGCCAGGTGCTCGATGTTGACCTGGTGCACGATGCCGGTGCCCGGGGGCACGACCTTGAAGTCGTTGAAGGCGGTCTGGCCCCAGCGCAGGAACTGGTAGCGCTCGCCGTTGCGCTCGTACTCGATCTCGACGTTGCGCTCGAGGGCGTTCGGGGTGCCGAACAGGTCTGCGATGACCGAGTGGTCGATGACCATCTCGGCCGGCGAGAGCGGGTTGATCTTGTTGGGGTCGCCGCCCAGTGCGGTCACGGCCTCGCGCATGGTGGCGAGGTCGACGATGCAGGGCACGCCGGTGAAGTCCTGCATGACCACGCGCGCGGGCGTGAACTGGATCTCGGTGTCGGGCTCGGCCGCGGCGTCCCACGAGCCGAGGGCCTCGATCTGCGCCTTCGTGACGTTCGCGCCGTCTTCGGTGCGGAGCAGGTTCTCGAGCAGCACCTTCAGGCTGAAGGGCAGCTTGTCGTACCCGGGCACCGTGTCGATGCGGTAGATCTCGTATTCGTCGTCACCGACGCGGAGCGAGTCCTTCGCCCCGAAACTGTTCACTGCAGACACGATGTCCTCTCCTTCGGGAAGCCGCCGCGGACGTACCGCGGCACTCCATCTTCGTCGCCAGACACACGGCCGATCCAGCAAGGCTAACCTAAGCGGCTCGCCGGCCGACAGGGGCGCCAGGCACTGCGTATTTATCTCGACGTCGAGATAACTGTATCACTCGGAAGCGGGCTTCTCCGACGGGTAGACGGCGCGGACGACGAGCCACGTGAACACCAGCAGGAGCGCGTACAGGGGCACGCCCATGAGCAGGCGGGTCGCCCCGAGAGCCTCGACGTTGGCGGCGAAGTAGAACGGCAGCTGCACCGCGAGCCGCGCGACGAACATGCCGATCCAGACGAGCGTCAGGAACTGCGCGGCGCGGTACTTCCGCCGGTCGGAGCGCCAGGCGAGGCCGTCGTTCATGAGGAAGCCGACGATGAGGCCGAGCAGCGGCCATCGCACGAGCAACGAGATCGTGAGGGCGAGCGCATACGCCGCGTTCGTCCAGAACCCGATCACGTAGTTGTCCTCGGCGCGACCGGTCCAGAGCGAGAGGCCGGCCGAGGCGAGCACGCCCACGAGCCCGGCGATCGCCTGCGTCGGCTGCCCCTTCGTGACGAGCCGCAGCACGGTGAAGACGATCGCGAGGCCCACGGACGCCACGAGCGCGGGCACGAGCGCGGCCTGCGTGTCGAGGTGCGCGAAGCTCGTGAGCGAGCTGTACGTCACGAGGAAGACGAGACCGGGCAGCAGCGCCTCGAGGATCCCCCGCACGCCGCCGATCGCGCCGACGAGGTCGCGCGCGCTCAGCTTCTCGTCGCGCGCGAGCGCGCCGAGCCCGCTGCGTTCGGCCGCGGCCTTGAACTGACGCCCGAACTCTCCCGCGAGCTCGGCGCGATCATCGCTCGCGGGAGAGGTCGCGGGCTCGCTCGCCGCTTCGGCGCCGGATGCCTCCGCGGCCGCGTCGTGCTCGACAGCGAGGCCGTCGACGGCCCCCTCGGCTGCGTCGGCGCCGGCATCGTCGGCGTCGCGCCGGCCCGGGCCGGGGGCATCCGTCATCATTGCTGCGGCTGCGCGCCCGTTGCGGGCATGCGGAGCGGGATCAGGTCGCGCGGCGGCATCGGCGTGGAGCCGCGCACCACGACGATCGAGCGGAAGAGGTCCTCGACCTTCGCCGCGGCGGCGGGGTCGACGGCGGCCTCGCCGGCGATCACGCCGCGGAGGAACCACCGCGGCCCGTCGACGCCGACGAACCGCGCGAGGCGCATGTGGCCCGATGCGCCGTCGGCGCCGGCCACGGGGATCTGCGCGAGCAGCTCGGGTCCGAAGGCGCCCTCGCGCACGCTCGTCGTGCCGCCCTGGCGCGCGATCTGCGCGGCGATCTGCGCGCGGATCTCGTGCCACAGGCCGCTCGAACGCGGTGCCGCGAACGGCTGCACCTGCAGCGTGGAGTTCGCGTAGTCGAGCCCGA
>JBDIAF010000050.1:0-8305 GCA_039812245.1 Agromyces sp.
CACCCGCGACACCACCATCGAGGAGGCCGCGCAGGTGGGCGCCCTCTACCGCGCCACCGCCGGCGTCGACCCAGCCATCGGCGACCCGATGCGCGCCTCGCTCCAGGAGTACATGCGCGCGGTGATCCACGAGGACTTCCCGGCGCAGCAGCGCGACGAGCTGCCGACCGCGAGCGAGCGCCAGGTGAACGAGCTCGAGGCGCTCGTGCACGAGAGCGATGCCGAGACGCGCGACCAGCAGGTCGAGCTCGGCCAGGTGCTCTCCACCTTCGACGCGTTCGTCGAGTCGCGCCGCGCCCGTATCGACGCGACCGCGATCGCGCTGCCGCCGCTGCTGTGGGTGGTCATCTGGGTCGGCGCTGCGGTGAACGCCGTGCTCATCGCCTTCATCGCCGTGAAGTCGAGACGCCTGCACCTGATCGTGGCGGGCCTGCTCGCCCTGTTCATCGGCCTCGTGATCTTCGTGACCGCCGACATGGACCATCCGTACGCCGGCGCGATCGCCGTCGATCCGGGGGCGTTCGAGCGGGTGCTCGAGCAGGTGATCGACTCGAACTGAGGCGCGGCCTCGTCCTCAGTCAACGGATGCCGTCCTCGTCGGTGATCGCGCCGGCCGGCACGGCGTCGATCACGGTACGTGTTGCGAGCGTACGCGGTGCCGGGGATGTCCGAACGGGTTGACGAGTCGTCTGGAGGGTCTTGTCCGACGGCGATCTACTCGAGTAGATTAGCCGTCTCCACCATCCAAGGAAAGGACGTGCGATGAAGCACACTCTGGCTCGGAGCATCGGCGGCGTGATCGCGGCGACCGCCATCGCCCTGCTCGCCGTGCCGGCGCCCGCGCAGGCATCCGAAGGCGATGCCGCGACGATCGACTGGAGCGACGACTCGTTGCAGGAGGTCTACGCGCCCGCCGACGGCTTCTACTCCTACGCGCCCTCGGTGGTGCGCGACGGCGACACCGAGTGGATCTGGTCGTGCCACAACGACGAGTACCGCGTCATCGAAGACCACATCTATCTGACCAAGCGCGTCGCCGGTGTGGTCACCGAGACCCGATCGGTGCTGCAGGCCTCGCCGGCGCCCGCATGGGACAGCTTCCACACCTGCGATCCGAGCGTCGTGCAGGGGCGATTCTCGTACGCGGGCGCCGACTACCGCTACGCGATGTTCTACCTCGGCAACGACGTGGACGCGAGCGCGCACAACCAGATCGGCGTCGCCTTCGCCGCCGATCCCGAGGGGCCGTGGGTGAAGCTGCCCGAGCCGATCGTCGGCTTCGACCGGGTCGACCAGTGGGGCGTCGGGCAGCCGACGGCCATCTCCATCGCAGGGGAATCGGGCAAGGTGCTGCTCGCATACACGCGGGGCGACACCTCGACCCGGGCGTACGCGAGCATCGTCGACCTGAAGCACGCCGATCGCCTGCGGATCTCGCGGCCCGTGCAGATCCCGATCGTGGGGCTCACCGGCGCCGACGGTGCACCCGACTACCTGAACGGCTTCGACCTCGCGCTCGACCGATCGGGACAGCGCGTCTACGCGGTGCGGGAGCAGCACCCGTACCCGCAGGACAACCCGTGGTGGATCGGCCCCTCCGTGCAGGTTGCGAGCATCGGCCTCGACGAGTTGCTCGCCGGACGCGGCGACTGGTCGGTGGCGGGCGACGTCGACGCCGCGCTCACCGGCTTCACCCGCAACCACAACGCCGGCTTCGTGCGCGACTGGAGGGGCCGTCTGCTCGACGGCGACCAGCTCGAGGTCGTCTTCACGAGCAGCTGCTCCAGCCTGCCGACGATCGACGACCAGGATTGGAGCCAGGCGACGTGCGACTCCCTGTACAGCTACGACCTCTGGTCGATCACGGGCGAGCTGGAGCGGTAGCCCGAGCGCTCGCGACCGCGCCCACCGCGCGACGGGGCTGAGCGGCGGGCGGCGCGGCGTCGGTCAGGCGTCGTGCCGCCCGCACGAGCTGCGCAGCACGAGCGCGTGCGGCACGACACGGTGGATGCCGGCTGCGCGGGAGTCGTCGTCGAGCAGCAGCCCGAGCGCGGTGGCCGCCATCGTCTCGAGCGGCTGGCGGATCACCGAGAGCGGCGGGCTCGAAAAGTCGGCCTCCTGCGTGCCGTCGAAGGACAGTACGGCGAGATCGTCGGGCACCCGGACGCCGGCCTCGGCGAAGGCGCGCAGGGCGCCGATGGCCTGGATGTCGGACGAGATGAACACGGCGGTCGGCGCGACGTCGCGCGCCAGCAGCTCGTGCGCCGCTCGGTAGCCGCCGGTTCGCGAGAATCCGCTGGCGACGAAGAGCTCGGCCGGCGCCTCGCCCCAGGGTGCGACCACCTCGGCCCATGCCCGATGCCGGGCGCGCGCGGCCGGGATCTCGTCGGGTCCGCCGATCAGCGCGATGCGCTCGTGGCCGTGGCTGCGCAGGTGCTCGACCCCGGCGCGGGCCGCGAGATAGTCGTCGATCACGACGGTCGGCACGTCGCGGTCGCCCTCGAATCGATCGAAGACGACGATCGGGATAGCGGCCTCGGAGAACGGCGTGAGATCGGCGCGCGGCGTGCGGCCGATCATGAGCACCCCGTCGACCTGGCGGTCGGCGAGCGAGCGGATCTGCTCGCGCTCGCGCTCGTGGTCGCTCTCGGTGTCGGCATAGGTGACGGCGTAGCCACGGGGGAAGGCCGCGTCTTGCACGGCCTTGGCGAACTCGGCGAAGAAGGGGTTGCTGATGTCGGGGACGAGGAGCCCGAGGGTGCTAGTCTTCCGCAGCCGCAGCGCCCTGGCCGTCGCATTGGGGCGGTAGTTCAGCTCGGCCATGGCATCGAGCACCCGCTGCCGGGTGGCCTCTGCCACCGGCCGCGGGCCGTTGTTCAGCACGTAGCTCACCACCGCGGTGCTTACGCCCGACAGGCGCGCGACATCATTGCGCGTGGCGGGTCGGTCGCTTCGCGTGCGTTCGCCCATTGAGTGCCGCTCCATTTCCGGACTTGCGTCCCGGCCATGCTATCCCTACTATCTACTCCAGTAGTCTACTCGAGTAGAGAACTCCGAACCTCGCCCACCCATGCCCCGCCAGGAAGGAACCACATGGACATCGACGTCCTCGTCGTCGGCTCCGTCAACCAGGACCGCCGCATCGCCGTGCGCCGCATCGTTGCGCCCGGTCAAACGGTGCTCGCCGATGAGGTTCGCGTCTCCGGTGGCGGCAAGGGCGCCAACCAGGCAGCGGCCGCGGTGCGTGCCGGGGCCCGGGTCGCCTTCGTCGGCGCGGTCGGCGACGACGAGGCCGGCCGCGAGCTGCGAGCCGAACTGCGCGACGCGGGCGTCGACGTGACCGAGCTGAAGACCGTCATGGGCGTGCCGACCGGCAGCGCCTTCATCTCGGTCGCAGACGACGGCGAGAACGCGATCATCGTCGACGCAGGCGCGAACGCCTACACGAGCCTCGAACTGCACCACGACGAGCTGGACGTGGCCGTGGTGCTCGCACAGGCCGAGGTGCCGATGGGCGTCGTCGCCGCGACGGCGTCGCTCGCCGCGGCGGCGGGCGCCCGCTTCGTCTTCAACGCGGCGCCCGCCCCCGCCGCGCTCGCGCTGGTGGCGGCCGGCGCCGACCCGCTCGTGGTGAACGAGCACGAGGCCGCCGAGCTTCTCGGCACCGCCGATGCGACGACGCCGGCTGCGGCCTCGGCGTTGCGCGATGCATCCGGCGCGAGGTCGCTCGTGATCACCCTCGGTGCCGAAGGCTGCATCGTTGCCGAGGCATCCGGTGTCGAACGCATGACTGCCGTGCTCGCGTCCGACGTCGTCGACACCACGGGTGCCGGCGATGCCTTCGTCGGCTCCCTCGCCGCCCGGCTCGCTCTCGGCGACGGGCTGCTGGCGGCCACCCGCTTCGCCGCTGCGGCCGGCTCGCAGGCGGTCGGCTGGGTCGGTGCCCGGCCTCCGCTCGACTCCGCCGGCCCTCACTGACCCGCACCACCAGACCGCAATCCCGCAACCCTCAAGGAAGAGAAACGATGAACCCACGCATCCGCACCTCCGCCCTGGCGCTGCTCGCCGGTGGCGCGCTCGCGCTCACCGGCTGCTCGGCCGGCGGCGCCGCCGACGACGGCACCACCGAGATCACCTTCGTCGGCGCCGACCCGGCCGAAGCCTTCGAGCCGCTCATCGCGGCGTTCGAGGCTCGGCACCCCGACATCTCGGTGGAGTACCAGAACATCCCGTTCGATCAGTACAACAACGTGATCCAGCAGCGCGTCGGTGCGAAGGACCCGTCGATCGATGTGCTCCTCGTCGACGCCGGCGCCTCCGCCTCGATGGCGAGCCGAGGCTGGCTCGCCGATCTCAGCAAGCTGCGCGACCAGGCGGAGGAGAGTTCGATCGCCGCCTCGGTCGAACAGAGCGTGTGGGACGACGAGCTCTGGGCCCTTCCGTTCTGGACCTCGGCGCAGTACCTGTACTACAACGCCGATCTCCTCGAGGCGGCGGGAGTCGAGCCGCCGACCGCGGACGGCGAGCGGTGGACCTGGGAGCAGGTCGTCGACGCCGGCAAACAGGCACAGGCGGCCGGCGCCGAGTACGGCCTGCTCTTCGATCAGACCGACCGCTACTACCAGCTGCAACCGCTCGCCGAGTCGGCCGGTGGCGGCAGCGGGGCCACCGGTCCCGATCTGCTCACCGCCGACATCACCAACGAGGGCTGGCAGCGTTCGATGGACTGGTACGCCTCGCTCTTCGCCGACGGCGTCGCGCCGCGCGGCGTCGCCACCGACCAGATGAACGTGCTCTTCGCCTCGGGCAAGTCGGCGTTCTTCGTCGGCGGTCCCTGGTCGGTCGACCCGATCTCGAAGGGCGAGCCGCCGATCTCGTACGGGGTCGCGAAGAACCCGATGTTCGAGGGCGGCACGCCGGCGATGTCGACCGGCTCGTGGTCGATCGGCGTGAGCGCCGCGACCGACGAGCTCGAAGCGGCGACCGCCTTCGCAGAGTTCGCCTCGCTCGACCCCGAGGGCAACGCCGCGGCCGTCGAGCAGATCATCATCCCGCCGACGAACCTCTCGGCCTTCGACGCGTACATCGAGCGGCTCGACAAGACCGACGAGCCGAACACCGCCGGCATGGGCCAGCTCACCCTGAGCGAGCTGCAGGATGCCGCGGTGAGCCGCCCGAACACGGTCGGTTTCACCCAGATGCAGGACGTCATGGGACGTGCCTTCGCCGACATCCGCAACGGCCAGCCCGTCGGCGAAACGCTGCAGAAGGCGCAGGACGAGCTGCAGGGGCTCTGGGACCGACTGTGACCATCGCACCACCCAAGGTCCTGCTGGACGCCCGCAGTGGAGCGCGGGCGTCCGGCAGGCGCCGCCGCCCGAAGGACGCATTGCGTGCGGCCATGCTGTTCCTGCTGCCGGCGCTCGTGCTGCTGATCGCGCTGCGCATCGTGCCCATGCTGGGCGCGGCCGTCGACAGCCTGAAGCAGGGCTCGGCCTCTGCCGACGGCGGCGAGTTCGTCGGCTTCGAGAACTTCGCCTACCTGTTCGCAGACCCGGGGTTCCAGAGCGTGCTGGCCGTCACCGGCCTGTTCCTGCTCATCATCGTGCCCGGGCAGCTCGTCGTCTCGCTGGTGCTCGCCCTGCTGCTCGTCGAGCGGGTGCCCGGGCTCGGGCTCGTGCGCGTCCTCGTGTTCATCCCCGTTGCGGCACCCGCTGCGGTCGCGACCGTCGTCTGGGGCATCGCCTATCAGCCGAAGGGGCCGATCAACGCCACCCTGACGGCGCTCGGCCTGCCGCCGCAACCGTTCCTCACCTCCACCGACCAGGCGCTGCTCTCGATCATCGTGCTCATGTCGTGGATCGGGGTCGGGTACTGGACGCTGTTCCTCATCGCGGGTCTTCAGGACATCCCGAGGGAGCTCTACGAGGCCGCGGCCATCGACGGCGCCGGCTGGTGGCGCGCCTTCTGGTCGATCACCCTGCCGAACCTGCGGCGCACGCTCGCCTTCGTGGTCGTCGCGAACACCGTGTCGAGCGTGCTCGCCTTCGTGCCGGTGCAGATCCTCACGCAGGGCGGCCCGGCCGGCAGCACGAGGCTCATCATGTACGACCTCTACAACAACACCTTCCAGCTCGGCGACGTGAACCTCGGGCAGACCGAGGTGGTCGTGCTGCTGGTGTTCCTGATCGCCGTCACCGCGGTGCAGTTCCGCATGCTCAACCGGGAGGAGCACTGATGACCGCCCTGCCCGACGCCATCGGCACCACGCGCACGCGGCGCGTGATCGTCGGCATCGTCGCCTGGTGCGCGGGGTTCGCCTTCGCGCTGCCCCTCCTCTGGATGCTCGTCGGCAGCTTCCGCACGGGACAGGAGACGTTCTCGTCGATGTTCCCGCTGAGCTGGCGCATGTTCGTGCCCCAGGACCCGACGCTCGACAACTACGCCACGCTGCTCGGCGGCGAGTTCGGCCTCTCCGTCGCGAACAGCGTCTTCGTGACGGCCGTGACGATCCTCGTGGGTCTCGCGATCTGCGCGATGTCGGCCTTCGCCCTCAGCGTGCTTCGTTTCCGCGGAGCCGCGTTCGTGTTCGCGCTCGTCGTGCTGAGCTTCCTCATCCCGTTCGACGCGATCGCGGTGCCACTGTCGAACCTCTTCCGCGAGTGGGGACTGGCCAACACCTACGTCGGGCTCATCCTGCCGGGGCTCGCGAACGGCTTCGCGATCTTCGTGCTGCGCCAGTTCTTCATGGCCATCCCATTCGAGCTCGCCGAGGCCGCCCGCATCGACGGGGTCAGCTGGTGGGGCGTGTTCTGGCGCATCTACCTGCCCCTCTCGAAGCCTGCGCTCATCGGCGCGGGGTTCACGCTCTTCCTGTTCCAATGGGGTGCGTACCTCTGGCCGTTGCTCATCGGCACCGAGCCCTCGAAGGTGCTCGGCCCCATCGCCCTGGCGAACCTGAGCGGCCAGTTCGAGGTCGACTTCGGCGCGATCTTCGCCGGTTCCGTGCTGCTCACGGCGGTGCCGATGGTGCTGCTGCTCTTCTTCCAGCGGTACTTCACGGCCTCGCTCTCGGCGACCGGCAGCAAGGGCTGAGCCCGGATGCCTCCCCTCGCCCCACATCGAAAGGACCCCATGACCAAGCTCATCCTCGACACCGATATCGGCACCGACGTCGACGACGCGCTCGCCCTCGGCGTGCTGCTCGGATCGCCCGACGTCGACCTCCTCGGCGTCACGGCCGTCTACGGCGACACGCTGCTGCGCGCCCGGCTCGCCCGGCGCCTGGCGCGCATCGCGCGGCCGGATCTCGCGATCCCCTTCATCCCGGGCGCCGGCGAGACGCTGAGCGGTCGCGAGGTGTGGTGGCCCGGCCACGAGGGGGCGCTGTTCGACGACCTCGCCGAAGAGCCGGTCGACGAGTCGCTGGACGCGATCGCGTACCTGATCGAGACCGTCGCCGCCGCACCCGGCGAGATCGACGTGCTCGCGATCGGTCCGCTCACGAACATCGCGCTTGCCCTGCGCCTCGATCCCGGGTTCGCTCGCAATGTCCGGCGCGTCGTCGTGATGGGCGGCGACTTCGCGGCCGAGCGCGTCGTCGAGCACAACTTCCGGTGCGACACGGTGGCCGCGCGCGAGGTCTTCGACTCCGAGCTGGACCTCGTTGTGACCGGCCTCGACATCACGACGCAGGTGGCGCTGCGGCAGCCCGAGATCGACGCGATCGAGGGCGCGCGCGCGCTCGGCCGGGCGCTGCGCGATGAGATCGCGCAGTTCTGGCGGTTCCACGGCAAGCCGTGGAACAACCCCCACGACCCCGTCGCGGCGCTCTCGGTCATCACGCCCGAGCTGTTCCGCCTCGAGCCGCGCGACGTGGTGATCTCGTCAGACGGGCTCAGCGACGACCACGCCCCGACCCGGCGCACGCGCGTCGTCCGTGCACTGGACGCCGAGGCGGTCACGGCCGAGGTGGTGCAGCGCATCGTCGCCGCCGGGGCGTGAGCGCGGCTGCCCCGGCCACCCGCCGCCGCGTCAGCGCCGAACGCCCCGCTCGTGCGCCCAGATCGCGAGCTCGACGCGGTTGCGCATGCCGAGCTTGGCCATCGCGCTCTCGAGGTGGGTCTTCACGGTGCTGAGCGAGACGTGCAGCTCACGACCGATCTCGGCGTTGCCGAGGCCGCGGGCCACCGCCGCCGCCACCTGCTCCTCGCGCTCGGTGAGGGGCGACGAGGGCCGGGCGGCCGCGGTGGGCGCGGCGCCCGCGAACGCCTCGATGAGCCGCACTGTGACGTTCGGGTCGATC
>JBDIAF010000051.1:0-8196 GCA_039812245.1 Agromyces sp.
TCGGCGAGGCCGGGCATGGTGGCGACCCAGAGCTCGCCGCGCAGCGGGTCGGCGAAGAAGCCCTCGTCGCCGGGGCGGAACGGAGCGGGCAGGTACAGCGTCGCGTCGTGCCCGCCGCCGGTGGGCTCGAGCACGAGCACGGCGTCCTCGACGGCGGCGCCGACGAGCCAGAGGAAGTCGCTGTCGGCGCGGAACTCGTGCGCGTTGTCGTTCACCCGCATGGGCGCCCGGCCGGCCGCGACGACCAGCAGCCGCCCCGGGAACGCCCCCGAGAGCAGCTCGCGGTGCCGCGCCGCCGCCTCCGCGGCACCCTCGGGCACCACCGGGGTGCGGTCGGCCTCGCCCCAGCCCTGCAGCATCCAGCCGCGGAAGCCCGGCGCGTTGGCGAGCCGCGGCATGCGCGGGTCGGGCTCGGCCGACTGGGGCATCGAGCGGGGCGCCGCGGATGCCTCGGCCGCCGCCCGCTGGTCGGGGGCGCTCGTCGTCGCGCTCAGGTGCTCTGCGGTCATGGTCGCTCCTTCCGGCCCGCGGCGCGCGAGCCGATCGTGGTGGTCGAGGCCGCGCCGAGGCGCAGCTCGAGTGAGGTGAACAGGCGCTCGGCGACGTCGCCCCGGTGCAGGCCGTCGTGCTCGAACTCGTTGGTGACCCAGGCGTGCAGCCCGCCGACCCGCGCCGCGGTGTCGAGCGAGAGCCCCGCGTCGACGTACATGTCGTCGAAGTACACGGCCGCCTCGACCGGCACCTCGTTGGCGAGCAGGCGCGCGTGGTCGTACAGCTCGATCGGCGCGGGCGCCGAGGCCAGCAGCTCGACCCCGGCGCGGAAGCCGCGAAGGGCTCGGATCTCCTCGAACATCCAGCCGAACACCATCTCGCCCGTGAACTGCAGCGGCCTGGCGGAGGGGGCGAAGTCGGGGTTCGCGGCGAGCGCGCGCTCGGCGGCCCACGACGTCGGGCCTGGGCCGTAGATGGCCTCCTGCAGGGCGATGAACAGCGGGTTCGTCTCGAACGACGTCACCCGCTGCACCTCCGACAGGAAGGCGGCGGAGAGGCGCTGCTCCGAGGCATCCGCCCAGGCCTCGTCGAAGACCCAGTGCACCCGGTCGAAGCCGACCGCCATGCCGAAGTCGAAGCCGAGGGTCTGCAGCCGCCGCACCGTGAGCCGGTCGCCGTCGGGCAGCCGCACCTCGCCGGCGTCGAGCGCCTCGGCGACGCGCGCGATGCGCTCGGTCAGGTGCGGCAGCCGCGCCCGGAACGCCGCGTTCTTCGCGCGGACCCTCGGGAAGGTGCGCGCGTACACCTCGTCCGCCGAAGGATCGATCGACGGCAGTCCGCCCGCGATCGCCGAGGCGACGAGGCCCTCGGGCGCGACCGAGAGGTAGTGCAGGGTGAGGAAGCCGCCGTAGCTCTGCCCCAGTGTCCACCAGCGCGCGCCGCCGTAGCGGCGCAGCCGCAGGGCCTCGAGATCCCGCACGATCTGGTCGGCGCGGTGCAGCGCGAGGCGGCGCGCCTGCTCGGCGGGCGGCAGCGCCTGCAACGACGCGCCGTCGAGCGGGGTCGACCGCCCGGTGCCGCGCTGATCGGGCAGCACCACGCGGAAGCGCTCGAGCGCAGCGCCGAGGAAGCCCTCGCGGCCGAGCGGGCGCGGTGACTTGCCGCCCGGCCCGCCCTGCAGGTAGACGAGGAGCGGCAGCGCCTCGCCCGCGCGCTTCGCGTCGACGAGCTCGCGGGCGTACACCCGGATCGTCTCGCCGTCGGGCTCGTCCCAGTCGAGCGGCACGTCGAGCCAGACGTCGCGGGCGAGCGCGTCGCGGCCGATCGGGTAGGCGGCGCCCACCGTCGCGCCGCTCATCGGGCGGCCGTCCGCACGCGCGAGTCGAGCAGGGCGTAGCAGAGGTCGACGACGAGGTTCGCGACGACGACGAAGAGGCCGCCGAGCAGCACGATGGCGATGATCACGGGTCGATCCTGCATCGAGACGCTCGTGACCGCGAGGCTGCCCACGCCGAGCAGGCCGAACACCTGCTCGATCACGATGACGCCGCCGAGCATGAGCCCGATGTCGATGCCGAGCTGCGTGACGAGCGGCGGCATGGCGCTGCGGAACGCGTGCCGGTAGGTGATGCGCCGCTCGCCGAGACCCTTCGCCCTGGCCGTGCGGATGTAGTCCTGCCCGAGCACCTCGAGCATCTGCCCGCGGGTGAGCCTCGCGTACACGGCCGCGACCACGAGCGCGAGGGTGATCCACGGCAGCACCAGGTGCCACGCCCAACCGATCGGGTCCTGCGCGAACGGCACGTACCCGCCGGGCGGGAACAGGTTCACCCCCGCCTTGGACGGCAGGAAGTACAGCAGGTAGAGCGCCATCATGCCGAGCACGAAGGTCGGGAAGCTGATGCCCACGATCGCGAAGCCCTGGCCCAGCCGGTCGCGGAGGCTGCCGGGGTGCTTCGCCGAGGAGATGCCGATCGGGATGCCGATCGCCAGCCACAGCACGACCGCCCCGAACACGAGCGACATGGTCACGGGGATGCGCGAGAACAGCAGCTCGGACACGGGCAGGCTCGAGCGGTACGAGTAGCCGAGGTCGCCGCGCAGCAGATTGCCCACGAAGTTCAGGTACTGCACGTGGATGGGCTGGTCGAGGCCGAGCTTCACCCGGATCTGCGCCATCAGCTCCTCAGTCGCCTTGTCGCCCGCGATGATGCGCGCGGGGTCGGAGGGCGAGACGTAGAACAGCACGAACACGAAGACGCTGAGCAGGAACAGCACGAGCAGGCCGAAGCCCACCCGCGAGAGGATGTAGCGGGTCATGCCCCCTTGCCTCCCTTCGAGGCCGACGGGTCGAGCGCGTCGCGAAGCCCGTCGCCGAGCAGGTTGAACGCGAGGGTGAGCGCGAGCAGGGCGAGGCCGGGCACCACGACCATCCACCAGGCGAGCAGGTAGAGCGAGCCGTTCGCCGCGTCGGCGAGCATGTTGCCCCAGCTCGGAGTGGGCGGCACGATGCCGAGGCCGAGGAACGACAGCGTCGCCTCGAACACGATCGCCGAGGGGATCATGAGCGTCGTGTAGACGATGATCGGCACCACCAGGTTCGGCAGGATGTCGCGGAACATGATCGAGGTGCGGCTCGCGCCGAGCGAACGCGCCGCCTCGACGAACTCGCGGTGCCGCAGCGCGATCACCTGGCCGCGGATCACCCGGGCGAGGCCCGTCCAGCTGAAGAACACGATGACCGCGATCGACAGCGGCAGGCTCGGGCCGAGCACCGCGACGAGGGCGATCGCGCACAGCAGGAACGGCACGCTCATGACCAGGTCGGTGGTGCGGCTGAGCACCGTGTCGATCCAGCCGCCGAAGAAGCCGGCGACCACGCCGATCACGACGCCGATCGCGGAGGCGACGAGCGATGCGACCACGCCGACGAGCAGCGACACCTGCGCGCCGTAGGCGAGGCGCACCAGCACGTCGCGGCCGAGCTGGTCGGTGCCGAGCAGGAACTCGGCCGACGGCCCGACCGGGATGCCGGCGGGGCTCAGCCCGGTCTCGCGGAACTGCTCGGTCGGGCCGTGCCCGGTCCAGCTCGCGATCAGCGGCGCGGCGAGCGCGAAGGCCGCGATGAGCACGATCGCCGCGATCGAGGCGAGGCTCGCCGGGTCGCGGCGCAGCCGGGCCCAGGTGAGCGACCAGGAGCCGCGCAGCTGCACGTCGGCCGAGTTGCGCGCCGCGATCGCCGCGGTGTGCGGGGTCGCCAGCTTGACGGCGGGGGTCTTCATGCGCGGCTCCGTTCGGCTGCGTCGATACGGCGGGCGGATGCCTCGGCGGCGAGGCCGCGCACAGGCGCGGGCCCGGCCTCGCGGGGGCGACCGGGCCGCACCAGCCGGCGCGAGGTCGCGACGTGCACGATCTCGGGGGCGGCCGCGGCGAGCAGCTTCCTGGTGAACGGCTGCTGCGGGTCGCGGTAGAGCGCGTCGGCGTCGCCGAGCTCGACGATGCGACCGCCCTCCATGACCGCGATGCGGTCGCACACGTGTCGCACCACCGAGAGGTCGTGCGAGATGAACAGGTAGGTGAGCCCGAGCGTGCGCTGCAGCTCGTCGAGCAGGTTCAGCACCTGCGCCTGGATCGAGACGTCGAGCGCCGACACGGGCTCGTCGAGGATGACGAGCTCGGGATTCAGGGCGATCGCCCGGGCGATGCCGATGCGCTGCCGCTGCCCGCCCGAGAACTGGGAGGGGAAGCGGTTGTAGTGCTCGGGGTTGAGGCCGACGAGCTCCATCAGGCGCTGCACCTCGGTGCGACGGGCCGCACCCGAGGCGGTGCGGTGGATGCGGAACGGGTCGCCGATGATCGAGCCGACGCGGCGCCTCGGGTTCAGCGAGCCGAACGGGTCCTGGAAGACGAGCTGCACCCTGCGGCGCAGCTCGCGCCACTCGCGGCGGTCGAGCGAGGAGAGTTCGTGGCCGTCGAAGGCGACCCGGCCAGCGGTGGGCGCGACCAGGCCCGCGATCGTGCGGGCGAGCGTCGTCTTGCCGCAGCCCGACTCGCCGACGAGGCCGAGCGTCTCGCCGCGGCGCACCTCGAGGTCGATCCCGTCGAGCACGATGCGCGCGGGCCCGCGTCGCTGCGGGAACGCCACCTGCAGGCCCTCGACCCGCACGATGGCGGCGTCGGCCTCGGGGTCGTCGCTTCGCGCCTCGACCGCTTCGGGCATGCTCGGCGGCTCGGGATCGGAGGGCTCGCCCTCGAGCCAGCAGGCGACCTCGGTGCCGTCGTCGTACTGCCGCACCGGCGGCCGCTCGGCGCACAGCGACATGGCATCGGGGCAGCGCGCCGCGAAGGCGCAGCCGGCGGGCGGCGCGAGCAGGCTCGGCGGCCGACCGCCGATCGGCACGAGCGGGGTGCCCGGCTCGCGGTGGAACGACGAGGAGCGCAGCAGCCCCGCGGTGTACGGGTGGGCCGGGGCGCCGAGCACGTTCGCGCTCTCGCCGAGCTCCATCCGCCGGCCGGCGTACATGACCATGACCCTGTCGGCCACGCGCGCGAGCACCCCGAGGTCGTGGCTGATCATGATGATCGTCGCCCCGGTCTCGCGGCGCATCTCGTCGAGCAGGTCGAGGATCTGCGCCTGCACGGTCGAGTCGAGCGCGGTGGTCGGCTCGTCGGCGATGATGAGCGAGGGTCGCAGCGAGAGCGCCATGGCGATCATGACGCGCTGGCGCATGCCGCCCGAGAACTGGTGCGGGTACGCGTCGAAGCGGGCGGCCGCATCCGGGATGCGGACCTGCTCGAGCAGCTCGATCGCCCGCGCCTTCGCCGCCTCGGCCGACACCCGCTCGTGGGCGCGGATCTGCTCGACGATCTGCCAGCCGACGGTGTACTGCGGGTGCAGGCTCGACAGCGGGTCCTGGAAGACCATGCCGATCTCGCGGCCGCGCACCGAGCGCATGGCCCGGTCGTCGAGCGAGAGCAGGTCACGGCCGCGGAACACCGCCGTGCCGCCCGTCTCGGCGCCCGCGACGAGCCCCATGATCGACTGCACCATGACCGACTTGCCCGAGCCCGACTCGCCGACGATGCCGAAGAACTCGCCCTCGCGCACGTCGAACGAGACGTCCTGCACCGCGTGCACGGTGCCGTCCTCTGTGGGGATGTCGACGACGAGATTCGAGACCTCGAGGAGCGTCATCTCAGATTCCTTCCTGCGATCGGGCGGCCGGCGATCGGCCGGCCGCCCGACGGTTCACGGATGACTCGCGGCCGGACTCAGCCGTTCAGCCAGACGTTGGTCCAGTCGCCGTTCTGGCTCTGGGCGTACTCGACGAAGTTGTTGACCCGCGCCGAGTGGTAGTTGGGCTTCAGTCGGTAGGCGATGCTGACGATGGGCGAGTCGGCCATGACGGCCTGGTCGACCTGGTGCCAGAGCTCGCCCTGCTCCTCGGCCGTGGTCGCGGCGAGGGCCTGCTCGGCGAGCGCGTTCGCCTCGGCGCTGTCGAAGTCGACGTAGTTGTACGTCTGGTGCGTGCCGTCGAAGACGAACTGCGGCTGGAAGACGCTGCGCGCCGCGCCGCCCTGCCAGTCGGGCGACCAGCCGACGAGCGCGATGTCCCAGGCGCCGCTGGTGGCGTTCTCGGGGTTCGTCATGAAGTTCGCGTAGTAGTCGGTCGGCGGCACCGGCGAGAGCTCGACGGTGATGCCGGCGCGCTCGAGCGAGGCCTGCACGGTCTGGGCGATGTCGGGCTGGGTGCCGACGTTGCGGTAGGGCAGCTTCAGGGTGATGCCGTCGGGGAAGCCGGCCTCGGCGAGCAGCTGCTTCGCCTTCGCGGGGTCGCCCTTGCCGTCGTTCGCGGGGTACGGGTCGTAGTCCTCGTGGCCGAGGATGCCCGGGCCGAAGATGCCGTTCGTGACGCCGGCCAGCTCTTCGCCGCCCATGGTCTGCACCACGGCGGTCTTGTCGATGGCGTACTGCAGCGCCTCGCGCAGCTTCTGGTCCGCCAGCGCGCCCCCGTTGTTCGGCGACTTCGTGTTGATCCACATGAACTGGTCGACGCCGCCGTTGGCCATGGTCGAGAACTTGTCGTCGTTCGCGGCCTTCAGCTGCTGGATGTTCGTGGGGCTCGGCGAGAGGTCGAACAGCATGTCGGCGGAGCCGGCCTGCAGCTGCTGCATCGCCGCGTCGCCCTCGACGCCCATCGTCATCTCGATGCCGTCGACGTAGGCCTTGCGCAGCGGGTCGCTCTCGGCGTTCCACGCGGGGTTGCGCTCGAGCACGAGCTTCGCGTCGGGGGTGTACTCGGCCACCTGGTACGGGCCGGACGAGACGAAGGCGCGGCGGTACTCGGGCGAGTCGGGCAGGTTGTCGAGCGCCTCGATCCGCGCCGGGTCGGCCGCGTCGAGCGAGAGCATGAAGGGGAAGTCGCTCGCGGGCTTGGTGAGGGTGAACACGACGGTGGTGTCGTCGGGGGTCTCGATGCCCGAGATGTCGGTGCCCTCGATGTAGTCGCGCATGGGGCCGACCTCGGGGGCGACGCTCGCGAACCCGGTGCAGAACTCGTCCATGCCGGCGATGAGGCCCTGGAAGTAGCCGGCCAGGGCGCCCGAGATGAGCGGGTTGCACAGGCGCTTGATGCCGCGCTCGACATCGGCGGCGACGATGGCGCGCTCGCCGTCGGGCGCGCCCCACGTGATGCCGTCGCGCAGGGTGATGGTGTAGCTCAGTCCGTCGTCGCTCGGCTCGGGTACGGCTTCGGCGAGGTCGGCCTGCAGCGCGATGCGCTCGTCGGCGTCGTTGCTCGCGGCGTAGCTGAGCAGCGAGCGCGAGATCGAGCGCATCACGTTGTAGGTGGGCACGTAGGCGGTCAGCTGCGGGTCGAGGTGGTCGACGTCGCCGTTGGCGAGCACCTTCAGCGTGCCGCCGGTCTTGGCGTCGCCGCCGCCCTCCTCCGAGGGGGCCGGCGACGAGCACGCCGCCGTCGTGAGGACGGCCGCCGCGGCGAGGACCGCGGCCGACCTGAGAAGAGTACGGGTCATGAGTCACCTTCGATTCATCCGTGCTGTCCCGTCGCACGCTCGGCGACGCGGGTCTGGGCGCATCCGACTCCGACCGGAGCATGTCACCCGTGACCGGTGCAATGTTACACAGCACACGGCACTTGGTGTATACCTGAGGTCATGACCGGCGTCCTCGATCGACTCGCCGTCATCGACGAGGCGGCCCTGCGCCGCCTCGTTCCGATGACGTCCGCCATCCGCGCCCTGCAGCGCCTGATCCGCGAGGGCTTCGACCCGAGCCGCGACCCGCAGCGCGGCATCGTCGACGTGACGCACGGGCAGCTGCTGCTGATGCCGAGCGACATCGGCCGCTACAGCGGGCAGAAGCTCGCGACCGTCGCGCCCGGCAACCCGGCGCGCGGCCTCGAGCGCATCCAGGGCGTCTACGTCGTGCTCGACGGCGAGACGCTCTCCCCCGTCGCGATCCTCGACGGCACCGAGCTGACGAGCCTGCGCACGCCCGCCGTCTCGGCGGCGGTGCTCGACGTGCTGGCCGCGCCCGACGCCCGCTCGCTCGTCGTGTTCGGCACGGGACCCCAGGGCATCCGCCACGTCGAGGCGCTGCGCGCCGTGCGCCCGATCGAACGCGTGCGCTTCGTCGGCCGCGACGCCGCCCGCGCCGAGGCCGCGGTCGCCGCGGTCGCCGCC
>JBDIAF010000052.1:0-8148 GCA_039812245.1 Agromyces sp.
GCGGTCTTCGTCGTCGCCATGACCGACGACGACGAGGTGCTGCTCGTCACGGTCGACCGGCACACCGTGGGCCCGAGCATCGAGGTGCCGGCCGGCGGCAGCGACGGTGAGGACCCGCTCGTCGCCGCGCAGCGCGAACTCGCCGAGGAGACCGGCTACGAGGCATCCGAATGGCGCGAGATCGGGCGGATGTCGGCGCTCAACGGCCTCGCCCGAGCGCCCGAGCACGTCTTCCTCGCGACGGGGCTGCGGCGGCCGGGCGCCGACGGCGAGGCGGATGCCTCGCACGAGACGCGGCTCGAAGAGGGCATCTCCGCCGTGTCGTCGGTGCCGTGGGCCGAGGCGATGCGCATGGTGCGCGAGGGCGAGATCGGCGACGGCGAGTCCGTCGCGGCCCTGTTCTACGCGGCGCTCGCGCTCGGGCGGGTGTGAGCGCCATGGCCCGCGGCGGTCGCCGCACGCCGTGGCGCTCGCTGCGCGCGCTCGACGTCGAGATCGCGCTCCGCGCGGCGCTCGCCGCGGCGGTACCGCTCACGGTGCTCGCCGTCGCCGGCCGCATCGACTGGGCGTCGTACGCGGCCTTCGGCGGCATGGTCGCCATCTTCGGGCGGGGCGAGCCGTACCGGGTGCGGCTGCGCACCGTCACGACCGCCGCGCTCGTGCAGCTCGCGGCGATCGCCGTGGGCGTGCTGCTCGCTGCGGCCGGGGCGCCGACGCCGATCGTCGCCCTCGCGCTGGCCGGGGTCATCGCGGTGACGATCGCCGTGTTCAACGGCTTCGGCGTCACCCCGTCCGGGCCGCTCTTCGCCGTGTTCGCGGTGCTCGTGTGCGCCGTGCAGCCGGTCGACGACGGCACCGGCTGGGCGAGGTTCGGGGTGGCGGCCGCATCTGCGGGCTTCGCCTGGCTCCTCGCGATGTCGGGCTGGCTGCTGCGCCGACTCGCACCGCCGTCGATCGCGGCGGGGTTCAAGCCGCTGCTGCGCGCGACCCCGCCGCGACCGCGGGTGCTCGTCGACCCGAGGCTCTGGCTCAACATCGCGCAGAACGTCGTGGCCGGGCTCGGTGCGGGCGCCGTGGCGCTCGCCTTCGCCCTGGGGCATCCGTATTGGGCGGTCGTCACCGCCGTCGCGGTGATCCCGCCCGCTCGGGCGGCCCACACGATCTCGCGCGCGTGGCACCGCGTGCTCGGCACGCTCGCGGGCGTCGTCGTCGCGGTGGCGCTGCTGTGGCCGGAGCCCCCGGTGGCCGTGCTCATCGCCGCGATCGCGCTCTGCCAGTTCGGCGCCGAGTTGTTCGTCATCCGGCACTACGGCACGGCCCTCGTGTTCGTCACCCCGCTCGCCCTGGCCGTCGCCCATCTCGCCTCGCCGGCCTCGCTCGCCGGGCTCGTCGGCGATCGCGTGCTCGAGACGCTCATCGGCGCGGCCGCGGGGGTCGTCGCGGTGCTCGCGGCGCGTCGCTTCGCCGAGGTGGTGCCGATGCCGCCGCCCACGACGGCGACGCCGAGCATCGGCCCGGGGCGGCCGTAGCGCGGCCCGGCGGTGTCTAGACGACTCCGCCGAGCAGTCCGCCGATCGCCCACGTGACGACGAGGGCGAGCGCGCCGCCGACGACCACCCGCAGCACCGCGCGCGTGCGCGGGGCTCCGCCGATCCAGGCCGAGAGCCAGCCGGTGATCGCGAGCGAGACGACGACGGCGACGAAGGTGGTGGCGATGCGCCACTCGGGCGGCGGCAGCAGGATCGCGAGCATCGGCAGCACCGCGCCGACGAGGAACGAGAGCGCGGATGCCCCGGCCGCGTGCCACGGGTTCACGACGTCGTCGGCCGAGATGTGGAGCTCGGCCTCGAGGTGCGCCGCGAGCGCGTCGTGCTCGGTCAGCTCCCGGGCGACCCGCTCCGCGGTCTCCGGGCTCAGTCCCTTGGCCCGGTAGATGCCGGCGAGCTCGGCGAGCTCCTGCTCGGGCATCTCGGCGAGCTCGCGGGTCTCCTTGGCGATGAGGGCGTGCTCGGTGTCGCGCTGCGTCGAGACCGAGACGTACTCGCCGAGGCCCATCGAGATGGCGCCGGCGACGACCGAGGCGATGCCCGCCACGAGGATCGCGCCGAGATCGGCCGTGGCCGCGGCGACGCCGACCACGAGCGCGGCCACCGAGATGATGCCGTCGTTCGCGCCGAGCACGCCGGCGCGCAGCCAGTTCAGCTTCTCGTGCACCTTCGCGTCGTGCGGGTCGTCGCCGTGGGCCGGTTCCGCCGGAGCATCCGTCATGCCCGCAGTCTCGCACCGGCCGCGGGCCCCGCGCCAGCACGGTGAGCCTCGCCTCAGTCGGGCGGCGCCGCCCCGCCGACCGGCGCACGTGCGCCGAGGCGCGCGACGAGCGCCATCGCGTCGAAGGGCGCGCGCACCTTCGCGTCGTTGTCGAAGTAGACGTACGCGTCGCGGTCCGCGTCGAGGTGGGCGCCGGTCCACGCGGCCCACTGCCCGAGCGAGGCCTCGTCGTAGCCCGAGGTGTAGAGCTCGGTCTCGCCGTGCAGCCGGGCGTAGGCGAAGTCGGCCGTGACGCGGTCGATCCTCGGATAGCGGCCGGCGCTGTCCGCCACGACGCTGGCGACGCCGTGGCGCTCGAGCAGCGCCGACCAGTCGTCGACGGCCTCGCCGAACGAGGGGTGCCGCACCTCGACCGCGTGCCGGATCGGCGCGTCGCGGCCGACGGCGTACGACGAGCGCCCCCGCATCCGCGCGTCGCGGTGCCGGGCGAGGCGGGAGGCATCCGATCGGCTGCGCGGCAGGCGCGCGAGGAAGGCGTCGAGCAGCTCGGGGTCGTAGCGGAGCGTCGGGGGCAGCTGCCAGAGCATCGGGCCGAGCTTCGCGCCCAGGTCGAGCACGCCGGAGGCGAAGAAGTTCGCGAGCGGGGCGTCGATGTCGCGCAGCCGCTTCACGTGGGTCACGAAGCGGGGCCCCTTCACCGCGAACACGAAGCCCGCTGGGGTCGAGTCGCGCCAGCGCGCCCAGCTCGCGGGGCGCTGCAGCGAGTAGAAGGAGCCGTTCAACTCGATCGAGCCGAGCCGCTCCGCCGCGTAGGCGAGCTCGTCGGCCTGGCGGAGCCCCCGTGGGTAGAAGACTCCGCGCCAGGGCGGGTATCGCCAGCCCGAGATGCCGATGCGCGCTTCGGCCATCGTCCGAGTCTGGCACCGCAGACGCCCGGCATCCAGCCGGTGAGAGCCGCCCGTGCGAGGGGAGTACCATGGTGACGGCCCGCCATATTTCTCGATGTCAAGACATCTCGACGTCGAGAGAGTCGTGCCGGGCCGCCATCCCACCATCCCTGCGCGCGACCCGCGCGGACCGATTGGAAATTAGAGCGTGGATCTTTACGAGTACCAGGCCAGAGACCTCTTCGAGCAGTACGGGGTGCCGGTGCTCCCCGGCATCGTGGCCGACACCCCCGAGGCCGTGCGCGCGGCCGCCGAGCAGCTCGGCGGCGTCGTCGTCGTCAAGGCGCAGGTGAAGACGGGAGGCCGCGGCAAGGCCGGCGGCGTCAAGGTCGCCAAGACCCCCGACGAGGCGTACGAGGCCGCGAAGGCCATCCTGGGCCTCGACATCAAGGGCCACGTCGTCAAGCGCGTCATGGTCGCCGGCGGCGCCCGCATCGCGCAGGAGTTCTACTTCTCGGTGCTGCTCGACCGCGCCAACCGCTCGTACCTCTCGCTCACGAGCGTCGAGGGCGGCATGGAGATCGAGCAGCTCGCCGTCGAGAAGCCCGAGGCCCTCGCCCGCGTCGAGGTCGACCCCATCGCCGGCGTCACGCTCGACAAGGCCAAGGAGATCGCGGTCGCCGCGAACTTCCCGGCCGAGCTGGTCGACAAGGTGGCCGAGGTCTTCGTGAAGCTCTACGAGGTCTACGACAAGGAAGACGCGACGCTCGTCGAGGTGAACCCGCTCATCCTGGACGAGGACGGCAAGATCATCGCCCTCGACGGCAAGGTCTCGCTCGACGAGAACGCCGAGTTCCGTCACGCGGGTCACGCGCTGCTGGAGGACAAGGCCGCGGCCGACCCGCTCGAGGCCGCTGCGAAGGCCCTCGACCTCAACTACGTCAAGCTCGACGGCGAGGTCGGCATCATCGGCAACGGCGCGGGCCTGGTCATGTCGACCCTCGACGTCGTCGCCTACGCCGGCGAGAACCACGGCGGCGTGAAGCCCGCGAACTTCCTCGACATCGGCGGCGGCGCCTCGGCGGAGGTCATGGCCAACGGCCTCGGCATCATCCTCGGCGACCCGCAGGTCAAGAGCGTGTTCGTCAACGTCTTCGGCGGCATCACCGCGTGCGACCAGGTCGCGAAGGGCATCGTGGGCGCGCTGGCCGAGCTCGGCTCGGCCGCGAACAAGCCGCTCGTCGTGCGCCTCGACGGCAACAACGTCGACGAGGGCCGCCGCATCCTCGACGAGGCGGCGCACCCGCTCGTCACCCTCGCCGAGAACATGGACCAGGGCGCCGACAAGGCCGCCGAGCTGGCGAACGCGTAAGGACGTAGCGACAAATGACGATCTACATCAACAAGGACTCCAAGGTCATCGTCCAGGGCATCACCGGCGGCGAGGGCTCGAAGCACACCGCCCGCATGCTCGCGGCCGGCACCCAGGTGGTCGGCGGCGTGAACGCCCGCAAGGCGGGCACCACGGTGCTGCACAAGGACGCCTCGGGCGCCGACGTCGAGCTGCCCGTGTTCGCCTCGGTCGCCGAGGCGATGGCGCAGACCGGCGCCGACGTGTCGATCGCGTTCGTGCCCCCGGCCTTCACGAAGGACGCCGTCGTCGAGGCCATCGACGCGGAGATCCCCCTGCTCGTCATCATCACCGAGGGCGTGCCCGTGCAGGACTCGGCCGAGTTCTGGGCCTACGCGAAGGAGAAGGGCGGCAAGACCCGCATCATCGGGCCGAACTGCCCCGGCATCATCAGCCCCGGCGAGTCGCTCGTCGGCATCACCCCGGCCAACATCACCGGCAAGGGCCCGATCGGCCTCGTCTCGAAGTCGGGCACGCTGACGTACCAGATGATGTACGAGCTGCGCGACCTCGGCTTCTCGACCGCCATCGGCATCGGCGGCGACCCCGTCATCGGCACCACGCACATCGACGCGCTCGCCGCGTTCGAGGCCGACCCCGAGACCAAGGCCATCGTGATGATCGGCGAGATCGGCGGCGACGCGGAGGAGCGCGCGGCCGACTTCATCAAGGCGAACGTCACGAAGCCGGTCGTCGGCTACGTCGCGGGCTTCACCGCCCCCGAGGGCAAGACGATGGGTCACGCGGGCGCGATCGTCTCGGGCTCGGCCGGCACCGCGCAGGCGAAGAAGGAGGCCCTCGAGGCCGCCGGCGTCAAGGTCGGCAAGACCCCGAGCGAGACCGCGCGCCTGCTGCGCGAGGTCTACGCCGCGCTCGGCGCCTGAGCGCCGAACCGAACGAACGGATGCCCCGCGGGAACGCTCCCGCGGGGCATCCGTCGTTCTGCGGGAGATCGGGCGATCGGCGGATCGGCGGAGCGCGCGCCCGCCGCGGCGCTGCACCCGCATGCGCGGGGCCGCCCTTCGCGAGGGCGGCGGAATTTCACTCGAATGCAACGATCCGAAGGCGTGCAGGCGGAGCCTCCGAGCCGATATCGTCGTGCGAAAAGGGGGGCGCGATGCCGAAGATGACCAACGCCGAGCTGCAGGCCCGGGTCGCCGAGCTCGAGGGTGAGAACGCACGGCTGCGCGAGACCGCCGAGGCGGCGGAGGCTGCGGCCGCCGCTGCGGCGCAGGCGGCGCAGGCTGCGGAGTCGGGGGAGCCGGGCGCCGCGCCCCGCGCGAAGCGTGGAACGGGCCGCGGGCGCACGGCGGCGGCGATCGTCCTGGTGATGATCGGCCTCATCCTCGCCCCGGTCGCGATCGTCACGAGCTGGGCCCGGGTCGAGCTCGTGGACACCGAGCAGTTCGTCGCCACCTTCGCCCCGCTCGCCGACGACCCGGCGGTGCAGGGCTTCGTCGCCGACGAGGTCACGGCCGCGATCGAGCAGCAGGTCGACATCCCGCAGCTCACCTCCGACGTCTTCGACGGAATCCGCTCGCTCGGCCTGCCGCCCAAGGCGGAGCAGGCGCTCGGCCTGCTCGAGGCGCCGGCGGTGCAGGGCCTGCAGTCCCTCATCTCGGGCGTGGTCGACCGGCTGGTGGCCTCCGACGCCTTCGCCGACATCTGGGCCGACGCCCTGCGGATCTCGCACAAGCAGTTCGTCGCCGCCATGCAGGGCGATCCGAACGCCGCCCTCGAGATCGGCGGCGACGGCACCCTCTCGGTGCAGCTCGGCCCCATCATCGACGCCGTGAAGGACCGCCTCGTCGACAACGGCGTGGGATTCGCCGCGCAGATCCCGGCGATCGACAAGAGCATCGCCATCGCCCAGGCCGACGCCTTCGTGTTCGTGCGCACCGTCTACGCCCTGGCGGTCGGCGTGGGGACCTGGCTGCCCTGGGTGGCGCTCGCCTTCCTCGTCGCAGGGATCTTCGTCGCGAAGCGCCGCTCGGCGGCGCTGTTCTGGACCGCGGGCGGGCTCACGCTCGTCATGGCGCTGCTCGCCGCGGGGTTCTCGATCGGCCAGCTCGTGTTCCTCGGCGTGGTGAGCCCGAGCATCATCCCCGCGGGCGCCGCCACCGCCATCTACGGCTACGTCACCGAGGCCATGGCGGCGACGACGGCGGCGATGGTCGTGCTGGGCCTGCTCGTGACCATCATCGCCTGGTTCGCCGGGCCGTGGCGCCCCGCCCGGGCGGTGCGCGGATTCGCCGCTTCGGGCTTCGCCTCGCTGCGCCGCACGGCGGCCGCGCACGGCATCACGACCGGCGCCTTCGGCATCGCGCTCGATCGCGGACGCGGCTTCGTGCTCGGCGCGATCGCGCTGATCGCCGCGGCGGTGCTCATGTTCAACCGCCCCGTGACGACGGGCGCGATCTTCGGGACCATCGTCGTCGCGCTCATCGCCGTGATCCTCGTCGAGCTGCTGCGACGGCCGGCCGCCGAGATCGACGAGGATGCCTCGGCGGCACGCGCCGCTGGCGAGGGCGGCCCGGGCGACGGCACCGCCCCGGCCACCGTCCCGGCCGCCGGCGACGTCGGCGTCGACGGCCTCGCAGACACCGCCGACACCGCCGTGCTCGACGTCGACCAGCAGGAGACGGAGCGGCTCGACTCCTCGCTGCGCAGGTGACCACGCGCCGCGGCGGCGTCGGGCGAACGGCCCGTGCGCCTGTAGGCTCGACCGGGTCATGAGACGTACGACGGTCGCCCTCCTCGCCGCGCTCGAGGCGACCGTGTCGGCGCTCGTGGGCTTCGGCATCGCGCTGGTGCCGCTCATGCTGCTGTGGGCCGTGCACTTCGGACTGTCCCTCGGCCTCGACGTCGTCTTCCGCGCCGCGGCGGACGTGTGGCTGCTCGGCCACGGTGTCGACCTCACGGTGCAGCTCGACCCGATCACGGCCGCCCGCACGGGCGTCGCGGGCGCGGAGGCGCCGTTCGAGATCACGATCTGCCTGCTCGGCTTCGCGCTGCTCGGCGTGCTGTTCGCCGGCCGCATCGGCCGCCGCGCCGCCGCCGCCGGATCGCCGGTGATCGGCGCGATCGCCGCCGTGGTCGTGTCGGGGGCGATCGGCTTCGCCGCGGCGACGGCGGCGCAGCACCCCGCCGCGAGCCCGACCGGCTGGCAGGCCGTGCTGCTGCCCGCGGCGATCACGGGTGCCGGTGTCGCCATCGGCGCCCTGGCCGACCCCGAAGTGCGCGATCGCCTCGTCGACCGCCTCCCGCCGGCGGTCTCGGACACGGCGATCGAGCTCGTCGCCAGGGCCTGGCGCATCGGCACGGGGGCCGCCTTCGCCGTCCTCGGCGTCGCCGCCGTGATCGTCTGCTGGTCGATCGCGAGCGGCTACGCCACGATCGCCGGCCTGTACCAGGCCCTCGGCGCCGGCGTCGACGGCGGCATCGCGATCACGGTCGCCGAGCTCGCCGCGCTGCCCAACCTCGTCGTGTGGGCCGCGGCGTGGCTGCTCGGCCCCGGCTTCGCGCTCGGTGCGGGCAGCCAGGTGACGCCCGCCGGCACGCTGCTCGGCCCGGTGCCCGGGC
>JBDIAF010000053.1:0-8137 GCA_039812245.1 Agromyces sp.
TCACGAAACGAACGAAGGAATCGCATGACCAGCCAGCAGCCCGCCCACGTCGCCGTCATCGGCGGCGGCATCCTCGGCGCCTCGACCGCCGCGCGCATCGCGCGCGCCGGCGCGCAGGTGACGCTCGTCACCGCGGGCGCCCTCGCCGACGGCGCCTCCGGCCGCTCGATCGCGTGGCTCAACTCCTCGGGCGACCGCTCGAGCGCCTACCACTACCTGCGCCTCATCGCCCTCGACCGCTACCGCACCTGGCGTGTGCGTCACCCCGAGAGCCACGACTACCTGCGCTTCGACGGCGCCCTGAAGTGGGCCGGCCCCGGTGAGAGCTTCCGCGAGACCTTCGCCTTCGAGCGGGCCGGCGGCTACGACGCCGTGTGGGTCGACCGCGACGACGTCGCCCGCCTCGCACCCGACGTGAATCCTGACGCGGTCGCCGAGGAGGGCGCGATCTTCAACCCCGGCGAGGGCTGGGTCAACCTGCCCGACCTCGTCGCGGCGCTCGTGGCCGAGGCCGTCGCCGACGGCGCCCGGGTGCTCGAGCACGCCGGCGAGGCGCGCGTCGACGTGCACGACGGCGTGGCGACCGGCGTCGTGCTCGGCGACGGCACGCGCATCGCGGCCGACCGCGTCGTGCTCGCCACGGGCGGTGCGGTGCCGGTGCAGCTCGCGAGCCTGGGGGTGACGATTCCGGATGCCACGCCCGCCGCCTTCGTGCTCTTCACCGACCCCGTCGAGACCGAGGTGAAGACGGTGCTGAACACCCCGCGCGTCGCGGTGCGGCCGACCCCCGACGGCCGCCTCGTGCTCGACGCCGACTGGGCCGAGAAGTCGATCCTCGTCGGCGACGACGGCACGATCACCGTGCCCGAGGAATCGGTGCAGGGCCTGCTCGACGAGGCATCGAAGGTGCTCGCCGGGGCGCCGAGGCTCACCGCGCAGCGCGTCGGCGCCGGTCTGAAGCCGATCCCCGGCGACGGCGAGCCGGTCGTGGGGCCCGTGCCCTCGATCGAGCACCTCTATGCGATGTTCACCCACTCGGGCGCCACGCTCGGGCTCATCCTCGGCGAGCTCGTCGCCGAGGAGGTGCTCACCGGCGAGCCCTCGCCCGTGCTCGCCACGTTCCGGCTCGACCGCTTCGACGAGGTCGCCGCGCCCGCCGAGGTGGGCACGGGGGCCTGGGCGCCCGTCGCGTCGGCCGCGGAGTAGGCGCTCGCCGCCGTCGGTCGAGGAGCGATTCGCCCCCCGCCGGTCGAGGAGCGATTCGCCCCGCCGGTCTAGGAGCGTCTCGCCCCCGTTGGTCGAGTAGCGACGCAGGAGCGTATCGAGACCTGCTCACGGGGTCTCGATACGGCGCTGGCGCGCCTACTCGACCGACGGGTGGGTCGTCGGTCGAGCAGTGACGGAGGAGTGTATCGAGACCAGGGTGCGGGGTCTCGATATGGCGCTGGCGCGCCTACTCGACCGGCGGGGTGGTCACTCGACGGGCGCGGCGTCGCGCTTCGGCAGCACCCACCCGGGGCGCGCGAAGTGGCAGGTGTAGCCGTTGGGGATGCGCTCGAGGTAGTCCTGGTGCTCGGGCTCGGCCTCCCAGAACGGGCCGCTCGGCTCGATCGTGGTGACGGCCGGCCCCGGCCAGAGGCCCGAGGCATCCACGTCGGCAATCGTCTCGCGCGCGATGCGCTCCTGCTCGGGATTCGTCGGGAAGATCGCCGAGCGGTAGCTCGTGCCGAGGTCGTTGCCCTGACGGTTCAGCGTCGTCGGGTCGTGGATCTGGAAGAAGAACTCGAGCTGCTCGCGGAAGCTCGTCTTCGTCGGGTCGTAGACGATCTCGATCGCCTCGGCGTGCCCGGGGTGGTCGCGGTAGGTCGCGTGGTCGTTCTGCCCGCCGGTGTAGCCGACGCGGGTGCTGACGACGCCGGGGCGCTTGCGGATGAGATCCTGCATGCCCCAGAAGCAGCCGCCCGCGAGCACCGCGGTCTCGGTGCCGGGGATGCTGGTGATGGCGCCGGTGTCGGTCATGTCTGCTCCTCGTTCGATCGCGGGCGCGGGCTGGATGCGCGCGTCCACGAAGAAGAACGTACGCCAGGTGCCGGATGTTCCGCACCGCGCGCGAAGCGGCGCGCGGCCGAGCCCCGATCGCTCGTCGGCTGCGGTCGCGTCAGCGGCCCGCCGCCGCGATGGCGGCCAACGAGCGCGCCAGCGCCGGCCGCGGGTCGAGAGCGTAGCGCCCGTCGCCGAACAGCTCGACGGTCGCGAGGCCGGCGTAGCGGCGCCGCTCGAGCGCGGCCACCAGCTCGGCGAGCGGCAGCTCGCCGTCGCCCCAGGCGAGATGCCCGGCGGGCGCGCCGTCGACGAGGTGCACGTGCCGCACCCGATCGCCGAGCGCGGCGAAGTAGTCGTCGATCGTGTCGCCCGACACGGCGGCGGCGACCGTGTCGAGCGCGACCCCGAGGTTCGGTGCGGCGACCTCGCGCAGCACGCGGGCCGCGTCGGCCGCGGTGTTCACGAGGTTCGACTCCACCCGCTGCAGCGGCTCGAGCACGCAGTCGAGGCCGAGGCGCGCGGCATACCCGGCGATCTCGCCGATCGCGTCGACCGCCCGGGTCCAGCCCGCCTCGCGGGGCTCGGCCTCGCCGCCGCGCCCCGAGGTGAGGAACAGCAGCCCGGCGCCGAGCTCGACCGCGAGCTCGGCCGCCCGCCGGAACATCGCGATGCTCGACGAACGCAGCCGGGTGTCGGGCGAGGCGACGTTGACGGGGTACATCACCTGCTCGGGCGTCAGGCACGCGATCGCGATGCCGCGATCGGCGGCGGCACGATGGATGCCTCGAGCCTCGGCGTCGCTCAGCCAGGGCACGTGGGCGTGCGGTGCCACGCCCCACAGCTCCATGCGCGTGCGCCCGAGCGCGGCGAGGTCGTCGAGACAGCGTTCCAGCGGCAGGTGCTGGTACGAGAAGTTCGAGCCGGCGACGCGGTCGACGAGCGTGGCGCCAGAGGCATCCGTCGTCATTTGCCGATGCCCTCGGCGAGGCCCTTGATGAAGTAGCGCTGGGTCGCGAAGAACAGCACGATCACGGGCAGCGCGGCGATCACCATGCCGGCGAAGACGACCGGGTAGTCGGTGCCGTGCTTGCTCATGAGGCTCGTGAGGCCGACGGGCAGCGTCTGGATCGAGGTGCCGCTCGTGAACACCATGGCGAAGAGGTACTCGTTCCACGCGAAGATGATCTGCAGCAGCACGGTCGAGATGAGGATCGGCTTGCACATCGGCAGCGTGATGCGCCAGAACGTCGTCCACCGGCTGGCGCCGTCGACCTCAGCTGCCTCGTCGACCTCGCGCGGCAGGTCGATCATGTACGCCCGGATGAGGAACGTCGTGAACGGGATGCGGAACGCGGTGTAGAGGATGAGCAGGGCCCAGAACGTGTTGTAGAGCCCCATCGACTGGAACATGCGCACGAGCGGCACGAGCGCGACCGCCGGTGCGAGCATGAGCCCGCCGAGGATCAGCCCCGAGACGAGCCGGCCGAACGGCATGCGCACCCGGGTCAGGCCGTAGGCCGCCCACGCGCTGATGAGCACGGTCGTGATCGTCGAGGTCACCGTCACGAGCACGCTCGCGGTGAGGTAGTCGCTGACGCCGCGGTTCCACGCGTCGACGTAGTTCTGCCAGTCGAACTGCAACGGCAGGGCGAACGGGTCGCCGAAGAGCTCGGCGTTCGTCTTGAAGCCGTTCATGACCATCCACAGCAGCGGGTAGACGACCACGACGACGAGGCCGAGCAGGAACGACCAGACGAAGATGCGAGCGATCGCACCGAAGAATCCGAGGCGGCTCATCAGAACTCCACCCTTCTGCGTCGCGTGTACCAGAGCTGCGCGAGCGCGATCAGCAGCGTCACCACGAAGATCACCGTCGCGATCGCCGCGGCGTAGCCGAAGTCGTTGCGCACGAAGCCGCTGCGGTACAGCCAGGTGGCGAGCACCTGCGTCGAGTTGTTCGGACCGCCGCTCGTCATGACCATGACCTCGTTGAACACCTGGAAGGCGCCCGAGATCGTGACGATGATCATGAGGCCGGTCATCTCGCGCACGAGCGGCACCGTGATGTGGAAGAAGCGGCGCACGTGCCCGATGCCGTCGAGCGACGCGGCCTCGTACAGCTCGGAGGGGATGCGCTGGATCGCGACGGTGAACAGCAGGGTCGAGTAGCCGAAGCCCTGCCACTGGCTCATCGCGATGATCGCGACCATCGCGGTCGACTCCTGGCCGAGCCAGGGCTGGGCGAGCTCGCCGAGCCCGATCGCCGCGAGCAGGTGGTTGAGCAGGCCCAGGTTCGGCTCGTAGATGAAGTAGAAGAGCAGGCCTGCGACGGTCAGCGAGATCGCGGCGGGCACGAAGTAGATCGCACGCAGCGCCTTGCGCCAGCGGAGGCTGCGGAGGCTCTCGATGAGTGCGGCGAGCACGAGCGCCGCGCCGACCTGGAACACGATCGAGAGCACGGCGTAGAGCACGTTGTTGCCGAGCGCCGTCCAGAAGACGGGGTCGCCGACGAGCTTCTCGTAGTTCTCGAGCCCGACGAACTCGGTCGCGCCCGAGTAGATGTCCCACTCCTGCGTCGAGAAGCCGAGGTTCTGCACGAGCGGCAGGTAGACGAAGACGGCCAGCACGACGAGTGCGGGCAGCACCCAGATGAGGCCGGCGACCTTCGCGAGTCGGCCGCGGGCGTTGCGGTCGACCCCGCCGGGGGCGGGGGCGGCCATCGCCTTCGTGAGGGTCGGGGGCCGGTCGAAACCGGCCCCCGACCGTGCGTCACTGCGCGTCGGCGTTCGCTGCCCGGACACTCTCGAGCACCTCTTCGGGGGTCGCGCTGCCGGAGATGATCGCCTCACCGCCGGCGAGCCAGGCGTCGGCCACCTCGGGAACGGTCACCGTGTCGAGCCAGCCCACGAGCTGCGACGCCTCGTTGACCTTCGTGATGCCCTCGAAGACCGCACGGCTCGAGGTCTCCTCGGTCACCGCGCCGACGACGGCGCTCGGCTGGCCGTACGGCGGCGCCGAGAGGGTCTTCGCGTTCTCGAGCTCGGTGACGAACTTCATGAAGTCGACGGCGAGCGGCGCCTGCGCCGAGCGGGCGTTGACGAGGTAGCCCTCGGGCGCCCCCTCGATCGCCTCGCGCTCGCCGGGCGCGCCGGCGGGCGCCGGCAGCTGGAAGATGCCGAAGTCGTCGGCCGAGAGCGCAGCGCCCTCGGCGGTGACCGAGTCGAACTCCAGCACCTCCTGGTAGTACATGGCGGCCTTGCCGCCGGCGAGGGCCTCCTGCGCGGTCGTGTAGAGCACGCCGTTCGTGCCGCTGCCGGTGTCGGTGCACTCGTCGACGAGGCTCTTGAACTGCTCGAGCGAGGCGACGTAGCCCTCGTCCTCCCACTTCGCGGTCGCCGGGTCGAAGTCGGCGTGCAGCACCTCACTCGGCACGTTGTAGGCGAACAGCTGCTGCAGGTAGTGCAGCGCGGGCCAGCCGTCCTTGTTGCCGAAGGCGATCGGCTCGTAGCCGGCGTCGCGCAGCGGCCCGCACGCCTGGATGAGCTCCTCGAAGGTCTGCGGCACCTCGAGGCCGGCGGCGGCGAAGGCCTGCGTGTTGTAGCCCATGAACTTGCCGTTGTTGTAGAGCGGGATGCCGTAGTACTTGCCGTCGTACTCGAAGGCCGAGAGGGATGCCTCGCCGAAGGTGTCGCCCCACTCGGTGCCGGGCGCGATGACCTCGCTGAGGTCGGCGGCGAGCCCGCCGGTCACGAAGTTCTCGGCCCAGTCGCCCGTCCAGGTGAAGAAGATGTCGGGCAGCGCCTGCGAGGCGGTGAGGGTCTTCGTCTTGTCCTTGATCGACTGGTCGGTCTCTTGGATGAGCTCGACGTCGACGTCGGGGTGCTCGGCCTCGTAGGCGGCGGCGAGGTCTTCGAAGTAGGGCTCGAGCGGCTCGCCCGCGAACTTCGTCAGGATGCTGAGCTTGCCCTCGTAGACCGGTTCGGCCGTGACGTCGGCGGCCGGCCCCGCGGGGGCGCCGCCGGCGCATCCCGCCAGGACGAGGGCGCCCGCCGCTGCCGCGGCGAGCGTGAGGGTGCGTGTCGTGCGCATGGTCTGCCTCTCTCGGGATGACGGACCGACCGCCGCGCGGGCGCGGCCACCGTTCCGTCGTTGGAGCTTCGGTGTGTGCCTTGGCCAGCGAGTGTAGCGAGAAACTGATACCGGTACCAGCTCTGAGCCCAAGATTTTCTCGAATCGGTCGTTTCGCGTTGATTTCACTGGAATGTTGACGAGGGCTGGCGCGTGTGTCAGCATGATGGCGATCTGACACCGGTACCACATTCACCGTTCGGGACGGCTCGTCCGTCCCGCTCTCCGCGCGAAAGGACCCACACATGCTCGGCTTCGACGAGACCTCGTTCCGCAGCCAGACGGCCAGCGCCGTCGCCCTCCGCCCCCGCATCGAGCAGCTCGTCGACGAGCTGCTCGCGAAGGGCGTCGACAACGTGCTGCTCGTCGGCTCCGGCGGCACGTACGCCCAGATGTGGCCGTACGAGCTGCTCGCCCGCGAGCGGTCGAGCCTCCCGGTGCGCGCCGCGATCGCGGCCGAGCTCGTGCTCACCGGCGACGCCCTGCTCGGCGAGCGCTCGGCGGTCGTGTTCACCTCGGTCTCGGGCACGACCGAGGACGTGGCGAAGGCGATCGAGTACGTTCGACGCACCGGCGCCACGACGATCGCGTTCACCGGCTACCCCGAGTCGCCGATCGCGACCGGCGTCGACCACGCGCTCGTCAGTGAGCCGAAGACGTGGCCGTTCGACATGCAGCTGCTGCTCTTCGTCGGCCGCCTCCTCGAGCGCCGCGGCGAGTTCGACGGCTACGCCTCGCTCGCCGACGAGCTCGTGAACCTGCCCGACGCGCTCGTCGCGGCCGCCCGGCAGGCCGAGCCCCAGGCCGAGGCCTTCGCCGAGGCGCACCGCGACACCGACTACTACTTCCTCATCGGGGGCGGCCCGCTGTGGGCGTTCACCTACCTCTACTCGATGTGCATCCTCGAGGAGATGCAGTGGCTGCGCACCACCCGCGTGCACAGCGCCGAGTTCTTCCACGGCTCGCTCGAGCTGCTCGAGGAGGACACCGCCGTCATCCTGTTCCAGGGCGAGGACTCGACGCGCCCGCTGACCGACCGCGCCGAGGCCTTCGCCAAGCGCATCACGAAGGACGTCACGGTGTTCGACACCCGCGACTACGAGCTCGCAGGCTTCAGCGCCGAGAACCGGGCGCTCATCGCACCGATCGTGCTCGACACGGTGATGGGGCGGGTGTCGAAGCACCTCGAGCGCGTGCGCGACCACTCGCTCGACCTTCGGCGGTACTACCGCGTCATGGACTACTGATCGAGAGGGTGACGCGTCGATGCGTGTGCTGGGGTTCGGCGACAACATCGTCGACCGGTTCCTCGACCGGGGGCTCGACTATCCGGGAGGCAACGCCGTCAACGTCGCCGTCTACGCCGGGCGCCTGGGCGCGCACGCCGAGTACCTCGGCGTCTTCGGCGATGACGAGCTCGGGGCGTTCCTGCGCACGGCCATCGAAGACGCCGGGGTCGCGACCTCGCACAGCGTGATCCGCAGGGGGGAGTCGGGGGTCTCCTCCCTGCGCGTCGTCGACGGCGACCGCGTGTTCCTCGGCTGGAACGGGGGCGGCGTGACGGTGCGCGAGCCGATCGACCTCGACGAGGGCCGCGAGGCCTACGCCGCCGGCTTCGACGTCGTGCACTCGAGCGTGTACTCGGGCACCGAGTCGCAGCTGCCGAGACTGCGCCGCCACGACGCGCTCGTCACCTTCGACCTGTCGAGCGAGCCCGAGTTCCGCGAGCCCGCGTATCTCGACCGGGTCGCGCCGTTCGCTGACCTCGTGCTGCTCTCGTGCTCGGGGCTCGACGAGCCGGCGGCGTTCGCGCTGCTCGACGAGGCGGTGCGCCGCGGCGCGGCGCTCGCCCTCGGCGCGCGCGGCGACGACGGCGCGCTCGTGACCGATGGGCGGGTGCGGCACGCCGCGCCGGCGCGGCCGATCGAGCACGGGGATGCCTTCCTCGACACGATGGGCTGCGGCG